>DNZD01000199.1 GCA_003504855.1 Cytophagales bacterium | reverse complement strand
ACCACCGGATAAGCGTGAGTGTTTGCTATTGCTCCATTTACGACGAATGCTGGAAGGTGGTAGGAGGAAAGAATGAACCTTGTGATTCTTGTGACGAAATAAAACAATGATCTTTCGCCTGGTATTGTTGATGGCATTAGCTGCCGGATTGTCTGCGGCGGCCCCGGTAGATCAGAAGGCGTGGTTTGAAAAGACCAAAGCGACAATTCTGCGTCAATCGAAAATGAATGCCGACAGCGTAGGACAGGAACTCAGTGATGACCTGGTTCGACGTACGGAGATCTCTTATCGGGAAGGACATTTATACCTGAAGAAGATTTACCGCCAGAATATCCTGGTACAGGTCGCCTACTTTGATCAGTCGGGTGAATTTGAGTTGCGGCGTGAGCTCTGCCCGAATGGTAAGTTCCGCTTCGAGGGGATTTTTGTTAAAGGAGAAGCGTTCGGGATTTGCACCTGGTACTTCTGTTCGGGAAAAACTGAAAAGCAAGGCGTTCGCTACCGCGGAAAAGATGTTGGCATCTGGAAATTCTATGATGAAAATGGCCGGGTTACGGAGGAGGTTGATTTTGAGAATCAGCAGTTGGTGGGAGAGATGCCGGTGATTAAATAATTAGTCATGCGTGTCCGTGTTCGTTACCTGCTTTTGATATGGATAATTGCCGGATGTTCTGTAGTCAGCGCACAACCCCGTATTATAACTAGTGACATTTCCAACTTTTGGACAGCTTATGACAGTATCCTTAAGGCGAAGGAGCCTGATCAGCAAGAAAAAATCATATCTGATCTCTATCTAAGTAAGGCTTCTCCCGGGTTGACAGAATTGATTCGGTTGAGGAAGCTTACCCCACAGCGGTATGTTGAAGTTATCAGCAAGTATCCGCGATTTTGGTCATCTATTCGTAGGCCGACCCTGCAATTGACTGCGGGAGATGTCGCGGTAGATGCTGTGATGGGACGATTCAATAGCTATTTTCCGGCAGCTACTGCCGACCTATTCTTTGTTATAGGTTGCGTTGCCACAGGAGGCACAACCGACAAGAATCATGTCCTGATAGGAACTGAGATAGCAGCAGCTACGGCCGCAACCGACGCCAGTGAATTGAATCCCTCACTGAAAAACATATTTAGCCAACAGCAAGGGATTGATTATTTCGTAGCACATGAACTGGTACACACGCAACAAGGACCTGTGAACGGCACGCTGCTGGCGCAATGCCTAAAAGAAGGCGTGGCGGATTTTATGGCTGAACTGATGCTTCAAAGACCCCTTCGTACGCCGTACATCATCTATGGCGAAGCTCATCAGGACGAACTCTTCTCAAAGTTTGCCGAGGAATCAAACAAGAAGGACTTTACGAACTGGCTGTACAATGGATCAAAGAGGCTTGATGGCAGTGGGGATGCGGGTTATTTCGTAGGCTATGTGATTTGTAAAGAGTACTACGAAAAGGCTACAGACAAAGAGGCGGCTTTGAAGGAAATACGAAATCTCGAATATGAAAATTCGAAGAAGCTTCGTGAATTCGTAAAAAAGTCGGGGATCTATATCGTTCGCTGATCTCCTTGAATTCTTTAATTTACAATATGGATGCTGCTACGCTGATCGACCGCCTTGAACTCATACCTCATCCGGAAGGAGGCTACTACCGCGAAACATTTCGTGCAACTGAAACCGTGCTTAACCCTGACGGACAAATCCGGTCAGCTGGTACTTCGATCTATTATCTGCTGGAAAAAGACAACATCTCGCACTTTCATCGGATCGCGTCCGATGAAACCTGGTTTTTTCATGAAGGTGAGCCCATTGAAATCCTGATGCTAAAGAATCATGAATTGATCACGATTACGCTTGGTGCTAATTTATCTGCCGGGGAAATCTATCAGGCGACCGTACCTGCCAATACCTGGTTTGCAGCGCAGGTACGGGACTCAAAGGGCTACTCGTTGGTACGTTGTGCGGTTGCGCCCGGCTTTGATTTTGCTGATTTTGAATTGGCCCGATTTGAGGCCCTTGTCCAGGAATTCCCCAAATTTCGCGATGTAATCCGACGCTTTACGCGGTAGCCCCGGCCCATGACATAGGGAAGGATTTCTATCGTCTTTCTGGCTTTGCGATGGCTTATGTATAGAGCAGCGATTCATTGATCCTTCGCTCATCCTTCGCTCGTCCTTCGCTCAATTCGGCTTTAAGGTCGTTTGGCTTGAGGGCACATGCTTCAGGTTTCCACGTTGCTGCAAATGAATCATCAATATATGAATCAAACTCCGCGATGTACACATTGCTCCGATTTTTTTAGCTTGTGCACGATATAGACTTTACTTCATCTAATTATGCGAATGCGTTTTTTTCTGAGCCTGCTGGGTTGCTTTTTGTATACGATGGTTGACGCAGAGGTGCCTATCCGGCCCGATACCATTTCCAACTGGCAAATCTATTACGGCAAGGAGAAGGTCATTCATGGCAATAGTGTGCAACTGGCTGAGGTACTTGTTCCGGAAGTCAGGTTAGGCAGGGAGGCCCTGGTGATTTACTACAACCATGACACCGGAAATCCCAAAGGCCAACACATTGAAATCCGCGAACAGGAACGGCCGCTGTACCTCATCTCATTCGATGTTGGTCCTGCACGGATAGATTTGTACAAGGCATTAGAGAAAGTCCATGCTGGCAAACATGTGCTAAGTTATTATTATTGGGTCGGCGATGGACACGACAAGCAATGGCTGGGCGATCTCACGATCCTGGAATGAGTCCATCGGAGCTGTTTGCCCCTGTCGTTTATTTATCTTGCAACTGAACTAACGCATCTTCCATGCTAATTACATCACGGGCACAACTCGCCCGCCTTTCCGCCCACCAGGTGGGCAACAAAACCAATGGTAATGACCTGGCTGTCTCCAAAGCGGAGCTGGAAATTGATGATGACCTGCGATCCCGGTTGCTCAGTTACTTTCTTGGTTCCTTTGGCTCGGAAGAGTATTTTCAATTCACTTCTACCGACGGCGACTTCCAGCGCAACCCGCTGTATCAGCTCACAGCCGATCTGTTCGCATCCGACGACCAGTTTCAACTGCGTACCATCAGCATCGCCAAACACCTCTATGAGGTTTCGGTTCATCCCAACATCAAACCCGGCGATTTGTATGTGGCACGCTTTACCCAGGTGGAGTTGGATGATCAACCTGTTGATGTCATTGGTATTTTCAAGGCCGAAAGTCAGAGCAATTTCCTCCAGCTCAACAAGAAAAAGGATGGGTCGTTTGCCCTCGACTGCCGTCAGGGCGTAAGCCTGGATAAACTGGACAAGGGCTGTCTGATTTACAATATGGATGCCGATAGCGGATATCGTATTTCCATTGTAGACAAAACCAGTAAGTCAACCGAGGCGCAATACTGGAAGGAGTTGTTTCTCCGTGTTGCTCCGATTCAAAATCATTTCCAGGCGACCAAAAATGTGCTGGACATCGCCCGTCACTTCGTTACCGATCAGATTGGGGATGAGTTTGAGTTGTCGAAAGCGGAGCAGGTAGGTTACCTCAAAAAGTCCATCGACTATTTCAAGTCACACGATGCGTTTAACCAAAAGGAATTTGAGCAGGAGGTATTTGAAGATCCTGAGTTGATCAAGTCATACAAGAAATTTGATGCCGGCTTCCGAAGCCAGTTCAGTATGGACATGGAGCCCATTTTTGACATTGCCCCTGAAGTAGTGCGGCGCCAGGCCCGGGTATTCAAGAGTGTATTGAAGCTGGACAAGAATTTTCACATCTACATCCATGGCGACCGCGACCTGATTGAACGCGGTGTGGAGAAAGATGGAAGAAAATTCTATAAGATCTATTATCGGGAGGAGTTCTAAAGCATTACTCAGCCTCTGGTGAGGTAAGTATCCGTATTATTTTGCTTTTGATGACATCCAGATCAATGATGGGCATGTTGGTTTCTTTTGCCAGCTCATCCCACCTCCTTAATTGGATGCTGGGTTCAAATAGTGGATCGTTTACAAATTCCTGAGCTTCCTCCTGGGTCATGGGGCCGCCCTGGTAAGTCAGCGTTTCTTTACTGGCTTCAGATAGCGCATGATAATATTCGGGGTATTGGTAGGTTAGGTATCGTTTTGCCTGCACGTGGTTCTCTACCAGCCGGGCCAGGCGTTCTGAAAATCCTTTTGATCGGAGGAAGTCGGCGCCGATCTGTTCATGTCTCTTGATGCCGAAACCACCCATGGAGTTTGTGGTGTCCTGCATTACGCAAATGTGACCGATATCATGGAAGAACGCAGCCAGAATCACTTCATCGTCAAAACCTTCTTCGATGGCTAATTCTGCCGATTGCGACATGTGTTCGATCTGAGATACGGGCTCTCCGATGTAGTCTGCCGCCCCGAACTTGTAGTAGAGGTACATTACCTCCTGGGCTGTGGTTTCAGCTTGCTGAATAGTCATGTTTCAAATATAGTGGGTGAGCAGTAAAGGAACCCTTGTTCTGGGTTTATCTAATGATTAAAACCGGTATGGAAATTTCAAATAGCTTTGATGCCTGAGGCATTTTCTGTTCAAGCCAATGGTTTACGTTGCGGTATGAAAAAACTCCCCACCCTGATTGTGTTTGATCTCGCCGGAACCACGGTAGAAGATCGAAAAGATGTTCATCGCGCATTGAGGCATGCCCTGGCCCAGTTTGGTGTTTCGGTTTCCATGGCGGAAGCCAATGCGGTAATGGGTATACCGAAACCAATTGCGATAGAGCAGCTTCTAAAGGCAAATTTTCATCCTGATATTACCCCTGAACTTATCGGTGACATTCACGCCACGTTTGTGCGGGAGATGGTTAAATTTTACAAAGAAGATCCGTCTGTGCAGGAAAAAAAGGGAGCCTGGGAGACTTTTCAGCGACTTAAACTAGCCGGAATAAAGATCGGTATCGACACCG
>DNZD01000142.1 GCA_003504855.1 Cytophagales bacterium | reverse complement strand
ATCTACACGCAGGCCATCGATGTGGAAGTAATCCAGCCAGAAGAGCGCGTTGGAGATCAGGAATGCCCGCACTTCAGGACGGCCATAGTTATAGATATAGCTGCTCCAATCGGGATGAAATCCTTTGCGGGGATCCGCATGTTCGAACAAATGGGTACCATCAAACTTGTAGAGCCCATGGGCATCACCCGGAAAATGGGATGGTACCCAGTCCAGGATTACTCCAATGCCTGCCTGGTGAAACGCGTCCACGAGAAACATAAAGTCTTCCGGAGCGCCAAAGCGGCTGGTCGGTGCAAAATAACCAGTCAACTGGTAGCCCCACGATCCAAAGAAAGGGTGCTCCATAACAGGCAGAAATTCCACGTGGCTGAATCCCATGTCACGCACATAGGACACCAAGTCAACTGCCAATTCCCGATAGGTCAGTGACCGGTTGCCATCTTCCGGCTTGCGTCGCCAGCTGCCGAGGTGCACCTCATAGACGGAATAGGGTTTGTTCTTTCCAGCCTGATTCTTCCGTTGCTCCATCCACAACTGGTCATTCCACTCGTAGGATGGCTTCCATACAATAGACGCTGTCTTGGGCGGTATCTCCGCATAAAACGCAAAGGGATCTGCCTTCTCCAGGTATTCGCCGGTATTGGATTGAATAGCATACTTGTAGACTTCACCCCGTGTGATGCCTGTAAAGAATCCCTCCCAGATACCGGATTCATCCCAACGGGGATTCAATTTATGTGTTCCGGATTGCCAGTAATTGAAGTTTCCGATGACGGATACAGCTGTTGCATTGGGTGCCCAGACGGCGAAGTAGGTTCCTTCCCGTCCTCCGTGCTGCACCGTGTGTGCCCCGAGTTTGTTATACAGCCGGAAATGTTTTCCTGATCTGAACAGGTGAATATCAAAGTCCGTGAGGAGACTAAAACTCTCGTCAGACGTGATGATCGGTGTTGTTGTAGTCTTCTTGGCCATGTGGTGCTGATTTGGATCTGATTATTTCTTCTTGCTGTTCTCTTTATCCATAAAATACCGGTTCATCTGGTACTCAATGCCGCGCAGGGGAATTACGGTCCAGTCCGGTCGTCCATTCAATTCATATCCCAGTTCATAGACAGCCTTCTCAATGAGGTAAGTCCGGATCAGCACGTCGTCTTCGGCAGGCAGCTCGGTACCCAGACCCATCTTGTCCATGTAGGCACCGAGGTAGAACCGGCTTACATAATGCTGCCATTGCTCTGCCCAGGCTTCGAGCAATTGCAAATCCTGCTGACGGTAGTTTTCATTCAACAATATCTTGCCGAATGCAGCGTAATGGAATGAGCGCATCATACCCGCGACGTCCTTGTAAGGGCTCTTCTTCAGGCGGCGTTCGCTAAAGCTGAATCCGGGCTCACCTTCAAAGTCGATGATCATGAAATCCTTACCGGTGAAAAGCACCTGTCCCAGGTGGTAGTCACCGTGGATGCGTGTCTTTACCCCGTTGATTCGGATCTGATAGATTTCGCTAAAGCACTCCAGGATATTGTCTTCGAGGGACAACACGCGTTCGGCCAACTGCTGTGCCTCACTGTTGAGCTTGCCGAGTGACTGACGCAGCAGTTTAAAGCGATCGCGGAGCAGTTTGCGCAGCGAAGAATACAAACTTCGCTGGTAGTTGCTGGTGAATGGCTCCGGTGCGAAGGCCGGGTTGGTATTGTCGGAGGCCAGGGCCAGGTGCATCTCAGCGGTGCGCTGACCCAGTCGCACTACCCGCTCATAAAATCCACGACCAATAAATTCCTGAATCAGTTCCGGGGCATCTTCAAAAACAAGGGCAGGACGGTTCACCAGCTTGGGCAGTTTCTCTTTCTTGGCTTTGGCCATCACCCGTTCATAAAAGCGACCGACGGAGTCAATGGTCATGTTCCACGCGTCACCCTGGTTATCAACTTTTTCCTGCAGCAAACCAAACACGGTTGTCTTTCCGTCATCATCCCTGAATTCTATGCTACCTGAATACTTGGGGCTGTTCCTGAAACTGGTATTCTCAGAAAGGAACCGGGCGATCTCCAGATCCGGATTGATCTCCTTCTCGATTTTGCGGTAGAACTTAAAGAAGTACTGGTCATTGTACAAAATCGCTGTATTGCTGGAGTCTACCTTCAGGATTTTTGATTCGATTTGGTCCGCATTGATCTTCGCGAACACGCTGTTATTAAATTCGAGCACACCTTCAGCATCCTTTACGCGCACCTCTTTCTCCATACTGGCGAACAGGTAGTCGCGGAACGATCGGTCGTAGCTGCTATCGAGAATAAATCCTGCCTTGCCCTGAATCTCTGCACGACACACCACACTTTGCGCGGTGTATTCAATGCGATCGAGCATAACCTCCGACGGTACGAATGTCATTGGCAGGAAATAGTATTCCGGCAAGCGCTGAACATAGTGCACCTCGATCACGGCGAGATAATGGGTGTTGCCATCTACCTTGACGGGCGTGACCTTGTTCACCGCCATCTTGCTGATGACTTTGGCCTTTCCGCCAAACCACCGACACTTTTTCATAAACGGCTGGAGGATTTTGCGTTCCAGCGTTCTTACTTCTTCGTAGTGGTTGAAAATTTTCTCCCACGAAGCTTCTGACTTCAGCAACTGCAACTCATTGCCTGATCCGGGTTGCTCCTTCTTCTCCTGGTCATCAACCTGGAACCAAAAGTATCCATAGGGTCCGATGGTGATGGGATAATCGCCCCCAGAGACGCTCATGAAACGATTCTGGCTGAAGGCTTCGGTGATATCACAGTCTTTAAACTCCGAGAAGTCCAGGGTGGTCGCCTGTGAAAACTGCGACAAGTTGGCTACCACAATAATGCGTTGCTTCTCATGGCTGCGCACAAAACACAGCACTTTTGCATTGGAGCTTTCTACGAAGCGGAGGTCCCCCTTGCCAAAAACAGAGAGGCGTTTTCGCATGGCCAGGACATTCTTCACCCACCATACCAGGGAGGAGAAATTCTCTTCCTGGGTGGCAACGTTCACCGACTCATACCGGTAGATTGGATCTGAGTTCACCGGCAGGAACAGCTTTTGCGGATTGGCTGAAGAAAATCCAGCGTTAAGGTTCATGCTCCATTGCATGGGTGTGCGTATACCAAACCGGTCGCCAAGGTATACGTTATCGCCCATACCAATTTCATCGCCATAGTAAATCACGGGTGTACCGGGCAGCGAAAATAAAATGGTGTATAACAATTCAATCTTCCTGCGGTCATTGTTCATCAAAGGCGCCAGGCGGCGCCGGATACCCAGGTTGTGTTTGGTGTGCGGATCATTGGCATAGGCCTTAAAGAGGTAGTCCTTCTCCTCTTCCGTTACCATCTCCAGACCGATTTCATCATGGTTGCGCAGGAAAAGCGCCCATTGGCTATTGGGTGGCGTTGCCGGCGTTTGGTCCATGATGTCGATGATCGGATAACTATCCTCCGTACGCAAGGCCAGGAACAGGCGCGGCATCAAAGGATAGTTGAAGTTCATGTGACATTCTTGTCCGTTGCCGAAATAAGATGCTGCATCTTCCGGCCACAGGTTGGCTTCGGCTATGAGGATGCGATCCTTGTATTCTTTATCGATGTGGGCGCGCAGCTTGCGCAGGAAGTCATGTGTCTGGGGCAGGTTCTCACAACTGGTTCCCTCCTGCTCAAACAGGAAAGGCACGGAGGGCAACCGGAAACCATCGACGCCAATCTTTAGCCAGAAGTCAGCCACCTTGATCATCTCCAATTGGACTTCCGGGTTATCGAAATTCAACTCGGGCTGATGCCGGTAGAACCGGTGCCAATAGTATGCTTTGGCCTCCTGATCCCATGTCCAGTTGGATGACTCCTGATCGGAGAACATAATGCGGGCTTCCTTGAACTTGTCCGCCGTTTCACTCCACACATAATAGTCTTTGTATCGGGATCCGGCGCGTGCCTTCCTCGATTTCTGAAACCACGGGTGCTGATCAGAGGTGTGGTTCAGGATGAGTTCTGTAATGACCCTAAGTCCGCGGCGGTGAGCCTCTTTGAGAAATGCTTTGAAGTCAGCGAGGGTTCCAAACTCCGGATGGACATCGCAGTGTTCCGTAATATCAAATCCATCGTCCTTCAGGGGCGACGGAAAGAATGGCAACAGCCATATGGTGGTCACCCCCAGGTCTTCCAGGTAGTCCAGCTTTTGAAGCAGTCCCTGAAAGTCGCCGATGCCGTCGCCATTGCTGTCGTAGAAGGAACGAACACTTAACTCATAAAAGACCGCATCCTTAAACCATAGCGGATCACTCTTTTGCGCAATGGGTGCCATTACATTTGGGATTCGTGAATACTGACCTTAAAAAGGTGGAACGGCAACTTATTCGGCTCCAACTCGACAAAATTCCACTCCTGCGTCCACGTAAAGTGCTCGTCGGTAATGAGGTCATGCAATTTGAGATTGATCTTGTCTCCCAATCGCAGACGCTCCTTTGGTATTTGAACATACCCGGATTGCTTCGTGTGCTGATCCAGGTTCACCACTACCAAAACGAGATTGGACAAGTCATCCGTGGTCTTGATATACGCAATAAGGTTGCTGTTCTCGATGGTGCAGAACTGGAGGTTCCAGGTTGACTGGAGTGCAGGGTTTTCGCGCCGGGCTTTATTCAACAGGGTAACCAGATCCGTCATCCGGTTTGTTTTCCTCCAGTCGTAGGTTTTGATTTCGTATTTCTCAGAATTAAAGTACTCTTCCTTGCCTTCCACCGGTTGGTTCTCAAAGAATTCGTATGGCGGGCCATACATGCCGTAGTTGGACGACAACGTAGCTGCCAGTGCAAGCCTGATGATAAAAATGTTTTCTCCCTGGTGTTGCAGGTGCCAGGGTAGAATGTCAGGTGTATTGGGCCAGAAATTTGGACGGAAATAATTCCTGGAAGGACCATACACCAATTCATTCATGTATTCGGTCAACTCCGCCTTATTCACCCGCCAGGTAAAATAGGTGTACCCCTGGGTGAACCCAACTTTCGCCAAAGATGCCATGATTTTTGGGCGCGTGAAGGCTTCAGCGAGGAAGATGATGTCTTTGTATTTCTTGTTGGTCTCCGCGATTACCCATTGCCAGAAGGGAATGGGTTTGGTGTGGGGATTATCAACGCGGAAAATCCGGACGCCGGCATCAATCCAATAAAAGATAACATCCCGCAGCTCAAACCACAGGTCCTTCCATTGCTCGGTCTCAAAGTCGAAGGGATAAATATCCTGGTACTTCTTGGGTGGATTCTCCGCGTATTGAATACTGCCGTCAGGTCGCTGGCGAAACCACTCGGGATGCTCCTTCACATAGGGATGATCCGGTGCGCACTGAAACGCAATGTCCATCGCTACATCAATGCCGGCTTTCTTTGCTTCTGCAATCAACCGCTGATAATCCTGCAGGGTACCCAACTCGCGATGAATGGATTTATGTCCACCCTCATCCGAGCCGATGGCCCACGGTGAACCCGGTTCACCAGGCTGTGCGGTGGTGGAGTTGTTCTTTCCCTTTCTATTGACCTTACCAATCGGATGAATAGGTGGCAGGTACAACACATCAAAATTCATGGCTGCAATGCGGGGCAACAGCCGAATGGTATCCTGAAAAGTACCATGCTTGCCGGGTTGCAAAGAGCTGGAGCGGGGAAACAACTCGTACCAGGTTGTAAATCTTGCCCTGGCATCTTCTACCTGAATCGTCAACTCCTTTTCATATGTTGTTTCGAAATGCCGGTACGGGTGGGCATGTACCAGCGCCGAGAATGCCGGGCTCAGTACGGCAGCCACTGCGGCATCATAGCCCTTGGGGCCTTCCAACCGGGCAGCCATAGCGAGTACTGCTGTATCGCCCGGGGCCGCCGCGCGGAGATAGGCTGCACCTTCAAGCAACTCCACAGTTACCTGCAGTCCGGCATTGATCTTTTTGCGAATACCGTCAAACCAGGTGTCAAGGTGGTCCACCCAGGCCCTGACTTCCACATAGTACGTTCCCTTTTGCTCGGCCGTGAACGATGCGATCCACTCATCGTTTATGAGTTGATTCATTTCAAGTGTTATCGATGGTCCAGTCTCCAGGCGAAACCTGATTTCAGCGCGGATGTGGTCGTGACCATCGGCGAAAATATTCGCGGTAACATCAACCCGTTCTCCCTGGGTGCGCTTGGCGGGATACAGTCCGCCATCCACCAGGGGTTGAACACCTTCAATCAATACGCGGAGTTGTCCGTTCGTCATGTGCCTCAATTGGTTAATACCGCCGAACTGTGCGCCGGCAATTTGATTTGGTCATCCTGGATTTTGATGATTGATGCAGTAGCAAAATCCAGCTTTTTGAATTCGGGTTTGTCGCTGAGCGATACGGTAACTTCGATATCTGAAATATTATGCAACGCCAGGCTCTTCTTATCCCCGAGTGTACGGATGAGGCTCACCACTTCCCGATAATGGAATGGTGTGGTCTCGAGTTGACCCAGGGTCATGATCTCATGACTGTTGCGATAGGCAATCCAATTCTTGTAAAACTGATACAGTGACCCTGTATCTTTCTGTTGTTCATCCAATGGCACCACTGCTCCTGACACCGAGTACTTAGGCTCCTCCCATTTCGTTTGCATCGGATCCTTACCGGGTGCTGACCATACAAAGGGTTCGCGGATAAACTCGTCCGGCTTCATGCCCTTCATCCCGATTTCTTCGCCATAATAAACATAGGGTGTGCCCGGCAATGTAAAGAGAATAGACACTCCCACCCTCGCTTTGGCTTCATCGTTGTCCAGTTCGGACAAGATTCGGTTTTGATCATGGTTCTTCAGGAAAGTCGCATCGATGTAGTCGGGAGTTACCGAACGGTAATAGTCATTAATCTCTTTGTACTTGCTCACCAGCGAAATGGTATCGACACCTGCCTTCACCACGGAAGTGATGGCGTAGCCCATGTCAAAATTGAACAGGGCCGGGAGTCCTTTCAGGTATGGCGCCACGTCTTCAGCCTTGGACCACACTTCTCCAACCAGGTATACATCCGGCTTGATCTTTTCCATCTCTTCCCTGAACCAAATCCAGAAGGCATGGTTATCGGTTGCCCGGTCTGTGGGAAAAATATGCTTCGCGGCATCCAGGCGGAAGCCATCGACTTTCATTTCATTCAACCAGTACTTTCCTATTTCAACGAATTCATCCTTGACTTTGGGATTGTCAAAATTGAGATCAGGCATACCGCCGTAAAAAAATCCGTAGTAATGTTCGGCCTTTGTATCGCCGTTCACGGCATGCCATTGGGTAATGTTATCTGAATCCAGCGAAGTGGTCTTCTTGGAGATCTCTTCCGCAATGGAATCCCGGTTCGCCCAAACGTAGTAATCGCGATATGGATTGTCTTTGCCTTTGATAGCTTCCTGAAACCAGGGGTGATCGGATCCGGTATGATTGAGGATCAGATCAATGATCACCTGAATTCCCCTGTTGTGAGCCTCCTGAACAAATGTCTTAAACTCTTCTTCGGTGCCATATTCCGGGTCAATGGATTTGTAGTCTACCACATCATACTTGTGGTATGATCCGGACTTCATGATGGGCATGAGCCACACACCGCCCACACCTAACTCCTGCAGGTAATCCAACCGTGCCGTAAGTCCTTTGATGTCACCGATCCCATCGCCATTTCCATCGGCGAAGGAACGAACAAAAACCTCGTAGTTGACCCCGTAAGGCCAGCGTTCGGTTGTTGAATCATTTTTGCATGAAAAGACCATGAGCACGATGGCAGCTAAAGAGATTACCCGCTTCATTTCTATTGTTTAATTTTCAATATCATCGCATGATAGGCCGGCACATCCACTTCAAGGGCATAGCCGGACGACAACCCAACATCGGCACCGCTGCGCAGCAGGTCACGACCCACATATGTGGTGCCGGCCTGAAGCCCAAACGCTCCCACTACTTCCGGGGTCAATACAATCTTGACGTGCTCGGTTTTTTGGCTAAAACTGGCGACGATTA
This sequence comes from Cytophagales bacterium, assembly GCA_003504855.1. Taxonomy (GTDB): domain Bacteria; phylum Bacteroidota; class Bacteroidia; order Cytophagales; family Cyclobacteriaceae; genus ELB16-189. The sequence goes on along the minus strand of DNZD01000142.1, from coordinate 1,017 downwards.
CCAGGCGCTCCTCGCCGCTCTCGCGTGCATAGGTTACGATGCGATCTGAATGGTTTTTCTGATTGGTGTTAAATTCTGTCAGGTCATAATAGTTGCCCTGACCGATGGCAGGATTTGTCTTCGCAAACATGAGGATGTCGCCGTAAAATTGACGAAGGGCCTTTTGCTCGTCGCTCAACCCCCCACCATCATACTTTTTATTGTTCACCCATTTTTGAAATTCAGGAACACCCCAATAGTCAAACATGGTGGTTCTTCCATCATCACCTCCAAAACCCTCCGGACCTGCAGCGGGCTCTCCCACTTCCTGACCGAAATAAATCATAACAGGTCCCTTGTCAATGGTGGCACTCACCACCATTCCTGGTACGGCTTTCCAGGGATCACCACTGAAGAATCTTGATGCAATGCGTTGCTCGTCGTGGTTCTCCAGAAAATGAACCATGTGGTGATTGATTCCGGCCAAAGACCTTTGAATGCCCGGTATCCAGTTGGTACTTCCCTGGCCCGTGGTTAGTTGCCGCAGGGTATCATACAATTGCACCTTATCATAGAGGTAGTCAAACCTGCCCTGATCGATATACCGGCGGTACTCATGGGGATTGTAAATTTCAGCAACGAAAATGATGTCCGGGTTAATGGCCTTTACCTGAGGGATCACCCAATTCCAGAATTCTGCAGGCACCATTTCTGCCATATCACATCGGAAGCCGTCCACCTTCTTGCCTGCCCAATACAGCAGGATGTCCCGCATCTTATTCCATGTGTTGGGAATGGAATCAAAATAGGTCTTGCGGCCGTTCTGATAGTCCACACCGTAATTGAGCTTCACGGTCTCAAACCAATCATTAATGCCTGGCGTGGCGGTGAATTGGTCGTTGCCCGTAGCCTTTGCCGGAGATTCAGTATACCTTCCATCTTTAGTACTAAACGCGTTGTTTCCCAGCGACTTATACTCTTTGGGAACACTGAAAGCCAGGCCAGGCAGGTAGTAGAAATTGTTATTAGGATCAAATG
>DNZD01000032.1 GCA_003504855.1 Cytophagales bacterium | reverse complement strand
CGATGTCGGTAAACATCGTCGTATAGTAGAAGTTTCCTTTCAGCGATAAATCAACCAGCGAGCTCCGCAGCAGAAGGTCGCGAAAGCCCTTGTCGTTGGCGGATACGATCCGGATGGAGTCGAGTTTAATCGTTTCATCGCGGAACTGCACGAGGGTTCGGGTGAATTGGGCGGCACCCACCAGTGAGTCCAGCGAAAGCCCGCGGCTGTCAATGTCCAGGTTGGACTGCAGGAAAATCTCTTCTTTGGATAAGTGCAATTCATGCAACAGCATGGTGTCCAGGCGGGCATCGATGTTGATGAGGTCTTTGCCCGGCCGCAGGTCGATGGAACCGTTTACGGCAAACTGAAGATTCGGGTCATCAATGGTGAGGTCGCCCTGGAAGTATTGGTTGGCGAACCGGGCATTGGACTTGATGTTGGAATAGTTGTAGCCACGTATACCGATGGAAGGCACTTCACCTACGAGGGTAAAGTCAGCCGACTCCTTGGTAAATCCCTTTCCTTTGATGCGACCGGCGAGCGTGATCTTTTGAAAGTTGACCGTGTCACCGAGAAAGCGACCGATCTCGAAATTGGTGAGCTTGAGCTGGCCGTTGTAGGCACTTTGGCGCAGGTTGGTCTCTTCAATTTTATAGTTGATATCCGATTGCACCAGACCAAACGGTGTAATCATTTCTCCGTCGGCCACAAAGTCATTGATGTATCCCAGGAAGTTGCCCTTCAGTTGCACCTGGTTGAGCGGCCCCAGGTTACTGGTAAATGCTTGCGGGAAAAGAAATCCCAGGTCGTGCATATATACCCTGGATGGTTTGAGCCTTGCGTTGATAAACGTTTCCCTGATTACCGGTAAGCCATCCATCTCCAGACTGCCGGCGACCATCGACGAGCCGATAGAGGCCTGCATGGGACTAAAGGTGAAGTGGGACACTTTGCCGCGGAAATGACCGGTGAGTTGTATGGGCTCCACCCATTGTTCGAGCCCTGTGGTGAAGTGGGCGATGTCCTCCGGATGCAAGACGGTGTTCTTCAGGCGAGCATCGATCTGGACCTTGTTGTTGAAGTCACTGAGATCGGCCTGGCTGTTGTAGCGAAAGACGATGGTATCGGAGATATGACTTTTGTTGCAGTCGAGGTTAAGGCCAATAAACTCCATACCGCCCTGGCTGATGCGGAAGAACGTGCTGAGTTGCCGCACATGTAGTTGTGTTTTTTCGTCTTTGATCTGGAGTGACCCCAACTGGAACTCAATGGTATCGCCAATGATGTTGAAGTTGTCCAGGTTGCCTTCGTCCAGGGCGACTTTGAAGTGGTTGTAATCGAAACCCCGTATGGAATCTTTTTCGGTTTGGTTGTACGAGAACAGCGATTGCTCCACCAGTACTTCCGCAATGCGGATCTTCGGGCTCTTGCCGCCTTTCTTCCCGGACGACAATTGTTTGTTGATGGCATCGACAAATACATTGATATTAAGCCGCACGCTGGTGTCGGTGTCGTGGATCGAGACCAGGCTCACGTTGCCACCGGTCAGGGAGACGGCGTCGAGGTTGATATCGCTGTTGTCGAGAAGGTTGCTGATGCTGAAGTTGACAAACAGGTTGCCGGCCTCAATCATGGAATTTTGCTCCGGGTCGGTGATGTGGAGGTTGGTAATCTCGAGGCGATCGTACCAGACGAAGTGAAACCGATCAAAGGCAACCGTAAATCCCGAGACCGCGGAAAACCGATCTGTCACCTGGCTGACCAGTGACTTCTGCACCCACGGAATCTGCAATACGCCGAAGCCCACAACTGAAAAGATCACCAATCCGTAGAGTCCGTAGAAGACAATGCGTCGCAGCCATTTCAGAACCTGAAATTTGATAACTTGCCAATTCATTTAAGCTGAATGCCTACTATTCTTGCCATTGAATCCTCGTGCGACGAGACATCAGCGGCTGTTATACGTAACGGCAAGGTACTCAATAATATTATAGCCTCGCAAAGCGATCACACCAAATACGGGGGTGTGGTGCCTGAACTGGCTTCACGCGCCCATCAACGAAATATCGTGCATGTGGTTGACGCCTCCTTGCGTGATGCCGGTGTCAATAAATCTGAACTCAACGCAGTTGCCTTTACCACCGGCCCCGGATTGATGGGTTCATTGCTGGTTGGCGCGTCTTTTGCAAAGGGATTGGCGTTGTCATTGGGTATTCCGCTCATCGAAGTAAACCATATGCAGGCCCACATTCTGGCACACTTCATTCGCGATACCCGCGAGCCGGAGCGCCCGGTGCCATCATTCCCGTTTCTTTGTCTCACGGTGAGTGGCGGGCATACCCAATTGGTGGTGGTGAATGATTTCCTGGATTTCAAAATCATCGGCGAAACCCAGGATGATGCCGCAGGTGAAGCCTTTGACAAGGCGGCCAAAATTCTGGGCTTGCCTTATCCGGGCGGGCCTCTGATCGATCGCTATGCGAAGACCGGTGACCCCACGCGATTCAAGTTTCCCAATACCGACATGCCGGGACTCGACTTTTCATTCAGTGGCGTTAAGACAGCATTCCTGTACTTTGTCCGCGATGGGCGTTTGGCGAATCCCAACTTTGTGGAGGAGAACCTGGCCGACATCTGCGCCAGCATTCAGGCCAGGATTATTTCCATGTTGATGGACAGGCTGGAGCAGGCGAGTAAGCAAACGGGCATCAAGACCATTGCCCTGGCCGGTGGTGTATCCGCTAACTCAGGGTTGCGCAGTGAATTGAATCGCCGGGCATCGCGATTGCAGTGGAAGACATTTGTTCCTGATCTCGAGTATTGCACCGATAATGCCGCCATGATTGCAGCGGCGGCGGAAATAAAATTCAACCTGGGCAAGTTTGCCCCCCTGGATGTAGCACCCATCCCTAACCTGAGTTTCAATGCCGTTTGAGTTATGAAATACCTGTTCAAGCCCGGGGATCGCAAAGAATTCAGGACCGTGGTGAAGGAGGCCGATCAAGCCATCTTCCACGAAACATTATTGCACCCGGTTTGTTCTACCTTTGCGCTGGCCCGCGATATCGAATGGTCATCGAGGCTGTTCTTTATTGAGATGAAAGAGGACGATGAAGAGGGGGTAGGTACCTTGCTGGAAATTGAACACCGGTCGCCGGCCTTTGTGGGAGAAGAACTGCTGATCACCGCCACGGTAGCACGAATTGTAGGAAATGAGTTGATTTGTGATATTGAAGTAAAATGCGGAGCGCGGCTCATCGCGGCAGGAAAGACCGGACAACGCATGCTGAAGAAAGACAGACTCAAACAGATTTTTACCA
>DNZD01000273.1 GCA_003504855.1 Cytophagales bacterium | reverse complement strand
GGATCTGTAAGACCAATATTGGAGTATTATCATTGATCACACACGTGGCCTCATAGGTGCCTGGCAATTTGCCGGAAACCATACAGCCTGTCATTGAGAACACCCCTCCGATCAGAAGACATATGCTTATCCTGGCCATCATTTTGTCGGGCTCATCTCAGACGCCGCGAAGCGCCAATCAAGGAGGATCACGAAGGCGGATCGAAGCGCCGGAATTAAAGGTATCGTTGCTTCCATACATGACGTCCGTGCACCGCTCACTGATCACTTCCCTTCAAGTAGGACATAAGCTGATCTCGATTCAATTCTTCCATCGTTCCGTCATGGGGTATTTTAAATAGTAATCCATCGATAGTGATTCCCACAAAATCACCATCCTCCAACTCCACCAAATGATAATAATCAATTCTTCCAATTGAGGTCGGATAAACATCTGATTTATTGATCAATTCTGCCTCCTGTGTACTTAACAATTTCGAAATCTTGTTAAAATAGTCAGTATCCAATTCAATCCTCTTAACCTTACTGATATCCACGGACACAACATTGAGTCCTTTGGATCGGTCAATCTTTGAATCGAGTTCGTATCCTAAAATCAGGCCGTAAGCGAAATACAAAGACACAGATAATGCAGTACCGTTGTCATCAAACACCTTAATAGCCGACAACTTGAAGTAACTTTCTTTCCTTTTTTCATAACTTCTAAGTATAGAGACATCATGAACAAAGTGATAATAGTTAGGGATTTGCTTTACCAAATACGATCTCTTAATCAGGCCTTTTTCAATTTGATCAACATACACGCCGTATCCATCGATTTCGCGGAGAACATTAAGGATCATATCCTTTTCCCAACTTTGAAAACTGTTCTTTTTCCGAAAGAAACCAAACATAGTTGCGTTATTTAGGCAGGCAGCCTGTGATGATACACAGGAATTATTCGGTAGTTAAGGTAATAATTTCTCGGGCAAAGAACATCGGGTATTGGGGTTGATCTTTTCCAGGCTTAATCCAAAAAGACATGCTGGTTGAGACCTGGCGCAAGTGTTCGCGCCTCAAGATCTTTATCACCCTTACTTACAATTAAAGCGATCACTTGTGCCTATTCATGCCGGCAGTCTCCGGACTGCCCTCGTAGTATGCGCATTAACCAGCGCATCAACTTTATTCTCACCCCAAAATTTCTTTTCTTTGCGCTCCTTTTACGGAGAGATGCCAGAGTGGCCGATCGGGGCGGTCTCGAAAACCGTTATCCGCGCAAGCGGATCCAGGGTTCGAATCCCTGTCTCTCCGCCACTCCAATCACCACCGCGCAGCGGCACTATCAAAAAGCGAATGACCGCCAGACGCCTCGTCTGAAGCGGGCAGGAGATTTTTGATAGTGAAATTTGCGAAGCAAATTGGTGATTGGAGTGAAGCCTCCCCCCCGAGGGATCACGTCAGTAATCCCTGTCTCTCCGCCACTCCAATCACCACCGCGCAGCGGCACTATCAAAAAGCGAATGACCGCCAGACGCCTCGTCTGAAGCGGGCAGGAGATTTTTGATAGTGAAATTTGCGAAGCAAATTGGTGATTGGAGTGAAGCCTCCCCCCTCGAGGGATCACGTCAGTAATCCCTGTCTCTGATTCAAGGTGGTCGGTGACAACACCGACCACAGGCAAGTGGATGTCATTGCGTTAAGAGTGTACAAAAGACAGTATATTTATTATGTGATCAACCATCCAAAATCCAACATGAAATGGCTGTTGCTAATATGTATTTGCAGCTGGTCGGTTACTTCATTTTCACAAGTTATCTCAGGACGGGTCATCGATCGCGCTACACGAGACGGTGTGCCCTTTGCCAACGTATATCTGAACAATACTTCATTAGGTGTAGCCACAGCATTGAATGGGGAATTCTCTTTGAAAGGTCCTGAAAATCCAGGCGTCTATGAGGTAGTTGTCTCCTTTGTGGGATACGAAACACTCAAGTTTACCATTAACTGGACTGGAGCCGACAAACAATTGGGCCTTATTGAACTTGCCGCCAAAGAAGTGGAGTTAAAGTCAATTGAAGTAGTTGCTAAACGAGACGTGGCGTGGGAAAGGAAATACAAGAAGTTTAAGAAGGCATTCCTGGGCAATTCCGACTACGCGCGTGAATGCGAAATACTGAACCCCTGGGAACTGGAATTCACATCCGACAAAGAGGGCATCTTGCTGGCGACTGCCAGCAACCCGATTCAAATACACAACAATGCACTGGGGTACCTGGTCTTTTTCGATCTGACCCAATTCAAAACCCAGGGCCAGTCCTATCTGATTGAAGGCCACACAAGGTTTCTGGAACAACCTGCCAAGGACTCGATTCAAAAGTCGCGCTGGAAGGCCAACCGGGAGATCATCTATCGCCGGTCAAGGCAATACCTGTTACAATCCATGGTTCAGCACCGGCTTCGGGGCGAAGGTTTTAAACTCTACCGGGAGAAGCCTGGATTCGAAAATGCATCTTCACGCTCCGCCTTCTTTTACCAGGAGTTAGGGCGGTTTCTCTTACCCATGGATACCGGTTCCATGGTCCGGCCGACAAAACAAAAGGGCATATTCAGCATCCGGGCCACCAGCAATTTAGAAGTACACTATACAAAAGCATTTGCAAGAAGAAGGACGTATAACGATGTACCGTGGCTGGTTGGCTGGGTCAATATTCAGGATTCATTGCTGGTCAATGAAGATGGCATAGAACTAAATCCGCTGGCGGTAAATGTCTCTGGTTACCTGAATGCCGAACGGGTAGCAAACCTGCTGCCACTCAATTACAAATCTAAATTGAAATCATCACCAGGCTCAGACGTCAGGGGAATTGACTTTGAGCAAGTCTATGTTCACACTGACAAGCCCTACTATTATCCGGGTGAAACCCTTTGGTTTGCCGGGTACCTGAAAGGCCATGCAACAACGATATCTGATTCTCTGAGTAAAATAATGAGGGTAGAATTGCTTAAACAAAATGGTGATGTTGTCCAAAGGCGACTGTTGGCCATCGACAGCGGTTTATTCAATGGCTCATTCAAGATCTCCGATACGACACCAACAGGAGCTTACTTTCTTCGGGCCTACACCAATATTAACAGAAACTTTGGTGAAGCGTCCCTGTATACGAAGTACATTCCGGTTCTTCCAATGAAGTCCAGGGTCAGGAATCCGAGTACTAATTCCTCCTTGTCAAATACCAACGGACCCATTCGCTTCAACGCTGACAAGAAAACATATGGCTTGCGCGACAAAGTCAAAATCAGGATTGAGCTTACCACAGACAGTGCTGAACTAAACTTTGGTGAATTATCGGTTTCGGTGGTTGACGCCTTCCAGGTGGCGGCGGTGAATTTTGAGCCGTCGATCACGGAAGTATTTTCCCGGCAGATTCCTCATCTCCCCCATGGGACGCCTTTGAAATATGAAAGAGAGCAGGGCATTTACTTCTCCGGCCAGTATCGAAACGACAAGAACAAGATTGCCGAAGAATTACTGGACGTACTGCGAATCAATCCACCCAACTACGCCACCGTTAAAATGGACCCTGATGGTCATTTTAAGGTTCGGGATGGAATGTACTATGACACCGTGTCTTACATGATCAAAAGCCAGGCTAAGGTTAAAGGAAATGTTGTTGTTGATACCTACCAGGAACCAGCCTTTCACTATGACGGGCCGTTGCCACCAATTGACACAATAAAGGAGACCACTGTCCAGCGCATGACTCAGTCGAACTTGACCGATTCAAGTTCCATCCTCAATGCCGTTGTCGTTAAAGGACGTCGGGTACGAGCCGGGCTTATCGAAAATTACAAATCAACCATGGGTAAGCCGGACTATGTTTTGACAGGCAAGGACATCAATAAGAGCTATGCCAACTTGTTGCTGGCGCTCCAGAGCAAATTCCCGGGACTCATCATCAGATATGCCAATCTCCCTGATCAGCCATCAGAGTGGCAGGTATTTACGACGCGGGGAATTTCTGCAGCGTATCCAAAGCAGGTGCTGGTGACCATCAACGACGTGGCCATGTCCGGTTCGGCAGGGCAAACGTTGACCACCATAAATCCGGATATGGTGGAGGCTATTGAATTCACCAACCGGCTTAATCCCCTCTATGGTGGAACCGGTGATTTTACCGGGGCCTTCGGGGTCGTTGCCATATACACGAAAACAGGCAGTATAGATGCTGTCTCTGAGGCACGCATAAAGCAGACAGAGCCGGTGATCAAGATTACTGGTTTGTCGAGACCACAGCCGTTTCTATCACCCGACTATGCTCGCTCCCCTTCTACTGGCAATTTGCCAGATTCGAGATCGACGTTGTACTGGAATCCGGCGGTCAAAGTATCGAGCACCAGGCCTGCTGATTTGAGTTTCTATACGTCCGACATGCCTGGGGATTACAGAATTGTGGTGGAGGGGATATTAAGCGATGGAACCCCGGTGCATTGTGTTCATTACATTCATGTTGATTAGGCATGTCGGTCGGTGAAGAACACCGACCGGGACTAGTCGGAACACCGACTGGAGTCAGTTTGTGCCGGTTTTCTTAACCGGCTCCGTGGGTGTGGATTGACTGACCCGCCCTAAAAAAAGGATCAAGTATGGATCAAGTACGGATCAAGTATGGATAGAGTATGGATAGTGTATGAAAGGGGTATGAGGATACCCCCGGTACGTTGGCTGTTTTTGAAGCTAAAAACCGACTTTCCTGTAAGGACCTGTCTGACGGCGGCGGGCGCAGCGACGGTCGGCGAAGAGCACCTACCTAAACTAATTGGTTACTATCCGCCACCTCAGCGTATATTATCAACTCAGGCAAATCAGTCTTAAATTTAACTAAGTTTTCCTGATATGAGCTACAAGTCTGTTTTTGTATTCGTCTGCGCATTTTCGTTCCTGCATGCTAACGGACAATACAAAGATCACGCGTTCAAAGTCACTACACTTAACTACAATGATATTAGTGCAGTTGGGCCATCCTACGAGCGGATGTTAAAGCTAAATCAGAGTCTGCAGTTCGGTTTCATTTACACGAACTATTCAGGCGGCGGAGAGAGAGCACAGGGGCTTGGGATAAGTCAGGAATACCGGTTTTATACCCGAAAGTCAAACAGGCTTAATGGGTTCTATATTGGACCATTTCTCCACTTCCAGAATCTAAACGTGTTGAATAACAGCGGAAGCGGGAACATTAATCTTTTGCGTGGTGGAGCTGTTATCGGTAAGCAATGGGTAGTCAAGGACAAACTTACCATTGATCTGTTCGCCGGACCATCCTTTCAAAAGGTATTTATGAGTAGCCATCAGGATGGACACTTTAATTACGACACATACATTAAAAATCAGCCATCGATGAGGGCTGGGGCTTCAATAGGAATCCTTAAGGCAAGAAGTAACTGTTGCAATTAGGTTGGCTAAAACTCTTCCTTGATCACTTGTACCATCGGTTGGTGAAGAACACCGACCGGGACTAGTCGGAACACCGACTGGAGTTAGTTTGTGCCGGTTTTCTTAACCGGCACCGTGGGTGTGGATTGACATGTTGGAGTGAAGTATCCGAATACCATTGCCGAGTCTGTAATGTTATGGACCGGACTGATCGCAGATCCGGGTCTTCAAAGATCGTGTGATCAATAAACAGGTCGGGGTTACACACCCCGACCAGAATACTCATCGACCAAAATATCTTTGCAGAGGCCTGATCCCTTTTTTCATAATTTTCCTTGCTATTGCTGAGTCAAATGGAAAATTATCACCCACGACTGACCAATGGTAATACTTAAAATAGACCACCTCACCACTTCTTAGATCAACCAGCACAAAAAAAACCTGGAGGCTCACAGAACCAACCCATGCAAAATCACCATTGAAGTAGTTCCGCCTTGCCTCTGGATCAAAATTGTCTTTTGTTCTATACCATCGAATTACGGGCATCAAAATCCAATTCCCTTTAGGGATAATATCACTTAAGCCTCCTTCAGTAATTATTCTATTCAAATCACCCTTGCTATACTTCAAAATATTATAATTGTCCAAGTCTGTAAACTTTAAATCCCTAAGTATACGGTCCGCAACTGCCCTACAAGTGATTATTTTCTCTTCCTCTAGCGTTTCTATTTTCTTAAATTTCTTGCCGCTAAGTTCTTGTGCCACTATTGCGTTTATATACTTCTCCGAAGACTTACCGGAAATCGTATCCTTTTGCAGGGTTGAATAAGTCAGTCTTACAAAGCAGTCTATAGTCGCAGGCAACACATAAACAGTATCAATTACGTTAACACTCTTGCCAATATTATCCAGAGTTCCTGTTTGCCACTTATTAGAACTAGCTAACCAATTCATTCTAGCCAATCCAGATAAATGCTCTTGACAATAGCCCAAGTTCGCCCGAATTAAGAATATGCATCCCAATAGTAAAATTCTCATGCAACTAGGTTATGCCTCATCTGTGTATCGATTCCAAACAGCATCAATGCTTCTAAAGAATACTGCTTTGAGACTACGAGAATATAAGCGGGTCACTTATTCCTTGAATATTCTAAGCCACAGGGCCAACTAAAAACCCATAGCTCTAAAAAGCTCCATTCTCACTAAAGGCTTATTCTGAAGTTCAGCTAACGGACCACAATTGAGCAAGTGAAGCGTTCGTTGGCCGCATGTTGGAGTGAAGCATCCGAATGCCATTACCGCGTTTGTAATGTTATAGACCGGTCGGATCGCAGATCCGGGTCTTGAAGATCGTGTGATCAATAAATAGGTCGGGGTTACACACCCCGACCAGCGTGAGTCAGTCGGTGAAGAACACCGAC
>DNZD01000318.1 GCA_003504855.1 Cytophagales bacterium | reverse complement strand
GTAACCGAGTTTATGAGTATATGCAAAGCCATGGTGAAGTTGAATACGTACCCGGATTTCATCACGGTAGATGGCGGGGAAGGGGGTACTGGTGCAGCACCTCCAGAGTTTTCCAACCATGTCGGAATGCCTATGCTCGATGCGCTGGCCACCGTGGATAATTGCTTGCGCGGTTTTGGCATTCGCAACCAGATGCGCCTTATCGCCTCAGGCAAAGTATTGACCGGATTTCATATGATCCGCGCCATGGCGCTGGGCGCTGACACGTGCAACAGCGCACGGGCCATGATGATGGCGTTGGGTTGTATCCAGGCACTCAAGTGCAATACGAACCATTGCCCCACAGGCGTTGCTACGCAGGACAAGTCGTTGGCCAAGGGACTTAACATCGAAGATAAAAAACAACGCGTAGCGAATTTCCACAAAAACACGGTCGAGAGTTTTGTAGAACTACTGGCGGCTACTGGTATTGCAAATGGAGAGCAACTCAACAGAACACATGTTTACCGGCGTGTCTTTATGAACCTGGTCAAGACATACGAGGATATCTATCCAACCATTCCGGATGGATGTCTGCTGGAAGGTGGAGATGTGCCCTACGATTTTGAGGCTTATATAAAGGGTGCCTCCGCTGAAGCGTTTGAGGTAGTCTAAGGTCTCTGGCTAACGTGTAATTTTCAGGGTAAGCCCTTGGGCGACAAGTTCATCGCGGGTCATTTGAATGATATTAATGTCCAATTTGATGGGCTTGATAGGCGCATCCTTCTTATCAGTCGGAACAGCCACAATGGCGTCGATCAGGTCCATGCCTTTAAACACCTGTCCAAAGACCGTGTAATTGTTATCCAGCCTGGCAAGTCCTTCTTTGCGCTGCACGATGTAGAACTGACATCCCGCGGAAAGTTTTTCAGGATTGTTATCACGTCCTGCGCCAACTGCGCCATAGACATGCTTAATGCCATCAACAAACTCGGGAGCCAGCAGATACGGTGAACCTGAAAAGCCTTTGTCGGTATCGGGACAACCACCCTGGGCCACAAAATTTTTGATGACTCTGTTAAAGGTCAGCGAATCCCAATATCCCTGGTTGGCGAGATTGATAAAACTCTCCTTGTGCCTGGGTGTTTGATCATAAAGCCAAACGAGGATCTCGCCAAATTCTGTTTTGATCTGACCCACCGGAAATTTCTTTTCTGCATTTGGTTGGGCATGCACAGACCATGAAATGGACAGCAAAAGACAAAGCACTACACGCATGGTGAAGAGGATTAGTTGTTTCGGTTTTTTCGGGCCTCAATTTCGAGGGAGACCAGTCGGGTAATCATAATGGCAGGAAAAAGCTGGCCGGTCAACCCTTCGATCATCACCAATGACTTGGCGATCGGATTGATGGGAATAATATCGCCGAACCCGAGTGTGGTGAGCGTTTCATAACTGAAATACACGAAGCGGGTATAGACAATCTCTTCATTGGCCTGCAGGTGTGGAAATACAAATGCATTGCTATCGCCCAGGAATACCAGGTGGTAGGCCTTGGACCAGATCAGACCAATTAACAGGTAAACCGAAACGGCTCCGAGAATCCGGTGGTGGGTAAAATTTCCTTCTTTGAATACGTGATACAGCACAACAGAGGCCAGTGTGCCGAGTGACAACATTGAAAATATATTGTCTGCCTCCTGCAGGGGCAAAGAGCTCAGGTTAAGCCAATGCACGACAATGGCGATGGCGGCCAAAATGAGAATCAGCAATCGCACATGCCCATGTTCATTCGCAGCAAATACACCCGACACCAGCACCATGGAGAAGAATACGGCATTAACAATTTCTGATCCCCGGGATAAAGTAAGGGGAGGCAACACAAAAATGACAATCAACAGGTAGACCAGCAGGGCAGTGAGGCTTCGGTCTTCTGTCCAAAAGGAGCTATTGAGTCGAAGGACTCTTCGAAAGAGATTCATCTTCTTAATTCAAATCCAACATACCCTTTTTCCGGCTGTTCCTCAAGGGCAAACGTCATGACTTTAGCCCGGGGAGGCCCTGTGCGGAGACCTTCAATGAAGGATTGGATACGTTCGGCTGGTCCTTCAGCCTCAACCGTTACGCTGCCGTCAGGCTCGTTTTGAACAAAACCGCAAATTCCGAGACTATTGGCCAGATCGCGGGTAAAGGCCCTGAAAAATACACCTTGTACTTTTCCACCAATCCGCAAGTGGACACCCTTCATTAGAAGATATAATCGGTGTTCATAAAGGCAGATTCCCGGTTGCGCAGGATGTTGCCAACAATCATCTTATTCTCGGGTGTCACTTTCGCAGCTACGAGGGTCCGAATGGAAAATACACGCAAAGCATCAGCCACGGAAAGTGTTCCTTCTGCTGAATCCTTTCGACCATTAAAAGGAAAGGAATCGGGTCCGCGCTGGCATTGCGTGTTCAGGTTGATGCGTCCAACCTGATTGGCAAAGGCGTCGATGAGTTTAGCCATGCGTTGTGAATCACGTCCAAAAATGCTCAGTTGTTGTCCAAACTGCGAGTTGAGAACATACCGGATAGGCTCATCGTCGTGCTCAAAGGGAACGATTGGGATGACCGGACCAAATTGTTCTTCGCTGTAGACTTTCATCTTTTCGTTAACCGGATATAATACAGCGGGATAAAAGAAGCTGAGTCGGGTTGCCCCACCACCTGGATTCATCACTTTAGCGCCATGGGTGACAGCGTCTTTTACCAGATTGCTGAGGTATTCGGTCTTACCAGCCTCAGGCAACGGGGTGAGATGAACACCTGTGTCCCAGGGCATACCTGGCTTCAACCTGGCAATACCATCACACAATCGCTTGATGAAAACATCGAGGATACTGCGGTGAACGAACAGGATTTTGAGTGCGGTACAGCGCTGACCATTGAATGACAGCGTACCGGTAATACATTCGCTAATGGCGTTATCCAGATCCGCATCGGGCAATATAATGGCCGGATTCTTAGCGTCAAGTCCCAGAATGGCCTTGAGACGATGCGATTTTGGATGGAGCTTCTTCAGATCATTGGCTCCCTTATTCGTTCCAATAAAGGCAAACACATCAATCTTGCCGGTTTCCATGAGAGCACCTACCGTTTCGCGTCCACGACCATAGATGATATTGATAACCCCGGCTGGAAAGCAATCACGAAAGGCTTCCAACAACGGACGAATCAACAACACACCGTATTTGGCCGGCTTAAATACCACGGTGTTTCCCATGATAAGTGCCGGGAACAGGGTTGAAAATGTTTCATTTAATGGATAATTAAACGGCCCCATACACAATGCAACGCCAAGGGGTACGCGCCGTACCTGTCCCATGATACCTTGTTCCTGCACAAATTTGCCGGAGTTCCTATCCAGTTCTTTCAGTGCGTGAATCGTTTCAGCGATATAGTCGCAAGTCCGGTCAAATTCTTTCTCAGAGTCCTTGAGTGGTTTTCCGATTTCCCACATCAATAAATTGACTACCGCAGATCGCTGTTCACGCATGCGCACAAGAAACCGCTCAACATGATCAATTCGCTCACTCACTGTCATCAAAGGCCAGGCTCCATGGCCGAGGTCATATGCGGCCACCGCAGCATCCAGCGCTTGCAGTGACTCAACAGAAGTGAGTAGGGGCGTACTGCCGATTACTTTTTGAACCAGCTTATCACCTTGTTGTACATACACCGGGCTCACTACAGGATTCTGGTCACCGGTCCAGCGACGCAACTCACCGTTAATCAGGTATTCTCGCTGTTCAATGACTTCTTTTAGCTGAGCATTGGCCGGAATACTGCCTTCGGCCGGAAACAGGTCGGATAGAAAATCACTCATGGGTCGGGTATAAAGGATTATTCAAAGATCAGGCCTTTGATGAAGAAATACTACAGCCTAATTAGTGCCGGATGCCGCAGATCTTACAGTATTTTCTTTTTCCGATGGGTCTGATTTTCGGCGGTTTCTTATGACCGAAGTAGGGAGGCTTCATGTAGTCGGTAGCTTCTCCCATGCTTTTCTTTTTTTCACGCTTTTCGCGGTCCCGCCAGTTCGCTTCTATCCGATCGTAGTATTCATTCCGGGCATCGTGGGTGACACCCTTCTTCTTCGTCTTTTTGGCCTTCTTCGGGCCATTGTATTTTACCGGGTTTACTGGCTGCAAAGAATTGGGGAACCCTTTATCCGCCGGTTGGTTAGCCGGAGGATTGTTCTGGGCATAAACCAACGTAGTACTGGTCAATAGACCGATCAGCCACACCAGAGGTTTCATCGGGCAAAGGTAACGAATCTGCTGGAATGGGTTTTTGGAGCCTGAACTAGTGCCGGATACCACACTGGGCACAATATTTCATTTTGAAGAAGATCCGGCGCTTGGGAATTTTCTTATGCCCAAAGTAACGTGGATCGGCAAACTGCGGATGGTACAGTTTCTTCATTACCTTTTTCTTTTCGTGTGCGGCCTTCTCCACCCGGTCATAAAATTCATAGCGGGGCGTATGCTTTACGTTGGGCCGCTTATATTTTTTGGCTTTGCCGGACTGTGGTGAATACACGTATACCGTACGTTGTGACTCACGGGAGTTCGGCAGTTGGGTTTGCGCAAAGGCGGGTGAGCCGATCCATAGGATCAGGGCACCAATCATGAAGCGGGGCATAGCGTACGGTTAACGCTATGCTCCGCAATTTATTTTGATAACAGGTAGTAAATCAGGCCCCCGTCTTGGGTTCCAGCATGGATTGCTGTTGACGATAAATCCAGGGTGGCGTAGGGTTCGAATCACTCCAAAGACCATTTCCATTACGGCGAGCTTCTTCGCTTAACAGGTTTAACTCATGAGTTTCCCCGAGGCCATAGGTCCAGGCCAGTCCTGCCTTCACCAGTTCTTTGCGTGGATCAATGCCATCAAATGAAATTTCACCCAGCCGGTTACCGTGGCGGTCTTTGCCATGAATGACGATAGTTACATGCCTGTTCAGCATCAGTTTTTCCAGAAGCATTTTTGCTTCTGCAGCGAACTTTTGTCCTGCTTCCGGTGAATCAACTCCGTGCAGCAAAATGTGTTGATTATCGCGTTCAGGTGTAGATATGATCAATGTATTTCCATCTACAATCGACTTCACGATTCCGTGAATTTCCTCGCGTTGCTGGGCTTGCGCAGTAAACGATACGAAGAGAGCAATGACAGGGATAAGCAGCACCTTTTTCATGAATTTTTGGATTTTAATCAGGAATAAAGGTGCAAGAACCTCATTTTGGCTCCGCCTGGCGCTATTTTTCGATGAGTAGGCACTTTTGCCCGACTTAACTTCAACCTGGTTCGATGACCATGGGGGTCACTTCTTTCAACTAGACTTCACCTGGAGCATGGCCTGCTGCCGCCTGTAAATCCAGGGAGGCGTAGGATCAGCCTCTTCCCATATTCCTTTTCCCTGGGCCCTGGCTTCCTCCCTGACGGCTTCCAGCTCGGGATCTTCTTCGAGGGTCCATGCCAGACCATGTTTGACTAATTCCCGACGCGGATCAACACCATTGACCTGAAAAATGGCTAGTCTGTTTCCATGCCGATCTTTGCCATGAATTTGAACCGAAACACGTTTGCCAAGAAGCAAGTTTTCGAGCAACCGACGCGATTCATCACTAAACCGTTGACCCGATTCCGGGCTATCGATGCCCTTTAGCAATATAGTTAGGTCTTCATAGTCTGGCGTGGCCAGGATCACCGTATTCCCATCGACTACGCGGGTGATAACGCCATGTAGTTCTTCAGCGCTGAGTGGAATGCTGCACAGGATCAATAAGCAAATCAGTGTTGACTTCATAGGCTCTCGAATTGATTCAAATGTGAAGCATTTACGGCATTGGTACTTTCTAATTCCGTCGCCGTAATTTCTTATGTAAGGTTTAAGGACTTTTTATCGCTACGGCCAATAAGTCCGCAGAATCAGGTAAATCACCAAACTAATTAACAGCAGGCCGACAAAAACGCGGGCCCTGTGCATATAGAACCGAACGGATGGCATTTTCACAGGCTACTTTTTAGGTTGATACGTACAGAAGTTCGGTTTGTGATGTTCTGTCGCTCAAGTGCTGGACGCGGCTGCCGGAGGTCGTGCCGGTCGGTGAAATGTAGTTACCGGAAATAAAAAGCCCCGGCTTTCGACCGGGGCTTTGATTGATCTATGGTCTGGTTCTACAAATGAATAACCTCGCCATAAGCTGCAGCCGCTGCTTCCATGATTGCTTCGCTCATGGTGGGGTGAGGGTGCACGGTTTTAATAATGTCGTGCCCCGTTGTTTCCAGTTTGCGCGCAGCTACCACTTCAGCAATCATTTCGGTGACATTGTGGCCAATCATATGTGCGCCCAGCCACTCTCCATATTTTGCATCGAAAATTACTTTGACAAAACCATCGCTTGCGCCGGCTGCCTTGGCCTTGCCTGATGCAGTGAATGGAAACTTACCCACTTTGATTTCATATCCAGCCTTCTTAGCAGCTTCTTCGGTATAGCCAACCGATGCGATCTCCGGAGAGCAATACGTACAGCCGGGTATATTATTATAATTCAGTGGCTCTGGCTTTTTGCCAGCAATACTCTCAACGCAAATAATTCCTTCTGCCGATGCCACATGCGCCAGGGCAGGACCTTTCACGATATCACCAATAGCGTACACCCCGTTCACATTGGTGCGGTAGAAGTCATCCACAAGCACCCGGCCCTTGTCTGTTTTAACGCCCAGGTCTTCTAAGCCGAGGTTCTCCAGGTTGGTAGCTACACCAACGGCAGACAGCACGATATCTGATTCAATCTTGATCTCACCAGTGGGAGTTTTTACCGTAGATACACAGCCTTTCCCCGCTGTGTCAACTTTGGTTACTTCAGAACTGGTATAGATAGTCATGCCTGCTTTCTTGAATGAACGTTCCAGGGCCTTAGACACTTCCTCATCTTCTACCGGTACAATTCGGGGCAGAAACTCGACCACGGTTACCTCAGTTCCAATGGTGTTGTAGAAGTAGGCAAACTCAACACCAATCGCACCGGATCCGACCACCAGCAATTTTTGGGGGCGCTGCGGGAGCACCATGGCTTCCCGGTAACCGATAATTTTTTTCCCGTCTATTTTCATGGCAGGCAGTTCGCGCGAACGACCGCCGGTCGCCACAATAATATGTTTGGCTTCGTAATCAGTTTTCTTTCCGGCAGCATCCGTCACTTCCACTTTGCCGCCCTTCTTGAGCTTGCCATGACCAACGATCTGTTCAATTTTGTTCTTCTTGAACAGAAACTGAACACCTTTGCTCATCCCCGCTGCAACTTCCCGGCTACGCTTCACGATGGCCGTCATGTCGGGAGCCGCCTCCTTTACCTGAATGCCGTATTCGGATGCATGCTGGATGTACTCAAAAATGTTGGCACTCTTCAGCAAGGCTTTGGTGGGA
>DNZD01000297.1 GCA_003504855.1 Cytophagales bacterium | reverse complement strand
CTGGATGGATTACAGTGCATACGGCAGCATCGGACGTACGTTACCCTCGTCAACTTTCTTAACGACGGCGGCGTGACTGAGTCTGCGCTTTTGCTTTGTACCTTTTTTGGTCAGGATATGACGCTTGTAAGCATGCTTGCGCTTGATCTTACCGCTTCCTGTAACCTTGAAGCGCTTCTTGGCGCCTGACTTTGTTTTTAATTTCGGCATTGTCTTATCTAATAAACGTAACTACTACTTCTTGGCAACACCGGGTTTGGGTGCTACCATCATATACATTCTCTTTCCTTCCAGTTTAGGCAACTGCTCTACCTTGCCTACTTCCTCCAGTGCCTGAGCGAACTTCAGCAGCAGGATTTCGCCCCGCTCTTTGTATACAATCGAACGGCCTGCAAAGTGCACGTACGATTTCACTTTCGCTCCTTCCTTCAGGAAGTTGACAGCGTGCTTCACTTTAAAATTGAAGTCATGCTCGTCGGTATTGGGACCAAATCGAATTTCCTTTACTACGGTCTTTTGCGCGTTCGACTTAATCTCTTTCTGCTTCTTCTTCTGTTCGTACTTAAACTTGGAATAGTCGATCACCTTACAAACGGGCGGATCGGCATTGGGTGAAATCTCCACCAAGTCCAGGCCCTGGTCCTGCGCCAACTTAATGGCTACGTGAATAGGATATACATCAACTTTGATGTTCTCTCCAACGACCCTCACACGGGGAGCGGTGATACGCTCATTAACGCGATAAGGTTCATCTACTACTCTCGGGCGAAAACCTTTGTTCAAAGGTCTCGGACGATTACTTCCAGGTATAAATGCCACTCGTTGGGTTTACGTTTAACAACAAAAACAAGCCTGCCTTTACAAACAGGCCGCAAATATCACCAAATTTTCAATTTTTCCATGTAGGAAACGCCACTTTTTTAGGAAATCAGGCCGTTACGGGCATCGAATTTTCCGTCAAAAACTGCCCTACAAAGGCCGCCAGGCTCAGGGTGCCCTGATCCCCTGCTCCGTGCCTCCGGACTGAAACGGCACCCTCCTGGGCCTCCTTTTCGCCTACAATGAGCATATAGGGAACCTTCTTCACCTCAGCATCCCGGATTTTGCGACCGATCTTCTCGTCGCGATCATCCAAGAAGCCCCGAATATCCTGATTCTTGAGCTCCTGAATTACTTTCTCAGCATATTCATTAAAACGCTCAGAAATCGGCAAAACGGCTACCTGTTCAGGCGAAAGCCAAATTGGAAAATTGCCGGCACAGTGCTCAATCAACACAGCGATAAATCGCTCCATCGAGCCAAAAGGTGCGCGGTGGATCATCACCGGCTGATGCTTTTGATTATCTGATCCCACATATTCCAATTCGAAACGCTTCGGTAACTGGTAATCTACCTGAATGGTACCCAACTGCCAGCTCCTGCCCAATGCATCCTTCACCATAAAGTCAAGTTTGGGACCATAGAATGCCGCCTCACCCTTGACAGCAACCGTCTTGAGGCCGCGCTCATCGGCAGCCTCCTGGATTTCGCGTTCAGCCTTATCCCACAGTGAATCCTCCCCGATGTACTTTTCCTTGTTGGCGGGATCGCGCAATGAAACCTGGGCTGTGTAGTTTTCAAATCCCAGGGACTTAAAAACGTGTAGCACCAGGTCAATAACCTTGATGAATTCTCCCTTTACCTGGTCCGGACGACAGAAGATATGCGCGTCGTCCTGGGTAAAGCCGCGAACGCGGGTGAGACCGTGGAGTTCTCCACTTTGCTCATAGCGATAAACTGTTCCAAATTCAGCCAGCCGGATCGGGAGGTCCTTGTATGAACGCGGTTTGACTTTGTAGATCTCGCAATGGTGCGGACAATTCATGGGTTTGAGCAGAAACTCTTCCCCCGCATCAGGTGTATGAATCGGCTGGAATGAATCTTTGCCATATTTCTCATAGTGCCCGGATGTCACGTACAATTGCTTGGCCCCAATATGAGGTGTTACAACCGGGTCATAGCCTGCCCTGATCTGGGCTTTCCGCATGAATTGCTCCAGGCGCTCCCGCAACACGGTACCTTTCGGCAACCACAGTGGCAGTCCCATGCCCACCTTTTCGGAGAAGGCAAACAATTCCAGTTCCTTGCCCAGTTTGCGATGGTCACGTTTCTTGGCCTCTTCAATCATGATGAGGTATTCCTCCAACTCTTTCTGCTTGGGAAATGTGATGCCATATACCCGGGTGAGCATCTTGTTCTTTTCGTCACCGCGCCAATAGGCGCCGGCCACGTTGAGCAACTTCACGGCTTTAATTAGGCCGGTGTGCGGGATGTGCGGACCACGACACAGATCAGTAAAGTTCCCTTGCTCGTAGAAAGTGATGCTGCCATCGGCGAGGTCGCGGAGCAACTCGATTTTATAGGGATCACCCTTCTTTTCAAAGTAGGCAATTGCTTCCGCCTTAGGGACGTCACGACGTACAAACACGCTGTTCTTTTTGGCGAGTTCGGACATCTTGGCTTCTACTTTTGCCAGGTCGTCTTCACCAAACGTTTTGTCTCCAAGGTCAACATCGTAGTAAAATCCATTATCGATGGGCGGACCGATACCAAATTTAACACCCGGATAAAGTGCTTCGAGTGCTTCGGCAAACAAGTGTGCCGAAGAGTGCCAAAAGGCGTACTTGCCACCCTTATCATTCCAGGTAAATATGCGGATGGAACTGTCGGACAGGATCGGGCGGTTGAGGTCTCTGATTTCACCGTTTACTTCTATAGACAGGGCCACCCTTGCCAGCCCTTCGCTAATGCTTTGGGCAATGGCCAGACCTGTGGTACCAGCGGGATAGTTACGGATGGAACCATCGGGCAGGGTAATTTTGATATCGCTCATGAGCCAAGGAAATTTTCGGGTGCAAATATGCAACATTTGCGCGTCGATTGCACCCTGAAAGCCATGCTAGAGCTTGAACTGGGCGGTGATCAGTACGCCAAATTTGCGCGCATCCGGGTTACTTAGATAGGTCAGGCGGTGAATGAAGTCGACACGGATGAACTTGAAGATGTTCTCAACCCCATACCCCATTTCTACATAGGGCATTCCGGTAGTAAAGTAGCCGGTTCTCAAGGCAGGGTCTCCCCTGGGTGTGAATACCGAGATAAGTCTCCGGTTGGAGCGTGTGAGTCCGCCATAGATGACGTTGGCTGTGCCCACAAGCCTCCACTTCAGTTTGTTCATCAATGGAATCCGGTTGAGAATAAGTCCTTCAAAGAAGTGCCGGTACCGCAGGGTGATCGATTCATCACTTACAAATTCGCCGAAGTTCATCAGGTTATAAGTAAACTGCGAATAGATCGGCGACTGGTTTCCCAGGTGTACGGTGAGCAATGGGTACGGCAACCGGTCAGGTATGTATTCGCCGGACAACGACAAATTGCCTACGCCGAGAAAGCCCATGCGGACACGCTTGTCAATAGACAGCCGGTATTTGCGATAGGTGTAGTCACTTCCAACAATTCCCTTGATTCCCTGCGTAAACCGGAATGAAATCGCCGGCCATTTCCGGAGCCCCAGGCTTACCCGTTCATTTCCATTCTGAAGAAAAGTCTCATCCCGGGCCCATCTTGTCTCCAACTGAAGTTCGGCGGTATTAAAATCCTGAAAGATGGGCGGGTTAAGGTCTACAATGTTTCGGTGGTACCCAAACGGATACGTAGGTTCAAATGTATAGGTCTTAAACGCGATCCTGGTCGAGAAACCACGCACAACTTCGCGCTGGAAGGCGGCATAAAATTCATCATAATAATACGCACGCTTGAATTGTCCCCACCGTGCTGCGGTAAGGAACAGCGGGTTACCAACGAGGGCCTCTTCGTCAACGCCAAGTCGCTGCACATCCCTCCTCACCCGCATAGTGAAAGTTGTCCAATGGTTTCGGGAAAAGATACGCTGCCCGGTAGCTGAGAACTTGAGGTGCGTATCCTGAAATCCATAAGCCATGTAACCGCTAAACATCACTTTCTTACTGAAGTGCATATTCGTTTTGAATCCGGCTTGCACCCGAATGCCTTCCACGGTATTCCAGGCCATCGTGCGGAGATATGGTCCCGCCTCGATACCGCCGAAGTCATAATAACCATCCACTACCGCTTTAAATACTTCCGTATATGTTTTCACGATGGGGATGTGCTTGATGGTATCAATCATCCGATACACACTCTTCTCAGCCCGGCTCAGGGGCTCATGGCGCAGGGAATCCCAGAAGGCATCACGTTCCTGTAATTGGGCCTGTTCATCCACCACAATGGGCTTGCCGTAAAATGATGCGGGATGGGGACGATTTACCACAACGTGCTTGTTGCTCGTGTAGAACTTACCAAGAAGTCCGGCAGAATTCTTACTGATTTCCCCGATGTTAACCAAAACCCGGTTCTTGACCGGCAACCAGGGGCCTGCATCTGTTGGAGCCGACTCTTGCTGGATGCGGATTTTATCTATGAAGTTGACATTGGCTGATTTACCAATGGACGCATCAATTTGTTTGAGGGCGTAGTGGTCTTTAGTGATCCACATGGATCCGGTAAACGCCAATTCCAGGGGATTCTTGGGATAAAAATCCAACCGATAGCAGAAATCATCACCTACCATCAGGCTATCGATCAGGTCATAGTCATAGTAAGCACGCCATCCATCGGCGATCGGAGAAACAAAATTCTTATTAATAATTGTGATCCAATTTTGGTAAAAATTATACTCCTGAAAACTCGATCCGACGAGCTGGGTGACCATTGATCCATCGTCCAGGCCTACTCCACTGATTCTTGTTTTCAGAATTTTTTCGGTCTTGATGGCGGGGGCATTCCGGTAATAGAATCGTGAACTTGATTCGGTTATGAACAAAGGCAAAATGGGCTTGCCATCTTCACCGGTTACCTGCTCCATACTGTCCAGGACCTGGGCGATTTTCTTCATTACCTTCTTGTTGCGCAGCTTTTCGGAGATGTTGTCGACATCCACTTCCATTTTGGTATAGACATCGTACTCATAGGCAGACAAGTTGCGCTTGTCATTCCGGTCTTTGTTTCTTACAACAGCCCGGAGCACTTCGAAGGCAGGGTTCTCGCCGGCCTTGACAACCACTTCTGGTAAATTGGTTACATCTTCTTCCAGTTGAAAATTGATCACGCCATTGGTACCCGCAACGGCTTTTGTCTTGCTTTTATAACCTACATAGCTGGCAACGACGGAGTCTGCCTGCCTGTTGGTGCGGATTTTGAAGTTACCATCGAAGTCGGTGGTTGCGCCGGTACCTAGTCCTTTGAAGACCACGTTCGCAAATGGAATGGGGTCACCCGTTGCGGCATCAGTGACCCTTCCCGTAAGAGAAATTTCCTGAGCAAAAGCAGTGTAACCGGTCAGGGCAAGAGCAACCCAAAACCATAACCGGAAAGTGGTGTTCAAGGGTATTAAATGTTAGGTATAAACCGGCGCAATTATCAGGCATAATATCCAAAAATGCAATCCGGGTCAAGGGCCGGCACCTGAATCAAAGCTGAAACTGTGCCGTAAAGAAAATACCAAAAGGGCGCACATTCGGGTGATCAAGATAACTAAGGCGGTGAATGAAATCTACACGCAGGAAACGGAAGATATTTTCAACCCCGTAACCCAACTCCACATAAGGTTTGCCGGTAAAATACCCTGCGGCCAGGGTTGGTGCTCCATCGGCAGTATGTTGGGCAATCAGGTTTTGGTTACCGGAACGCATTCCTCCGATGATCACATTGCCCGTCGCCAATAGCCGCCAGTTAAGTTTATTCAATAATGGAACCCGGTTAACCAGAAATCCTTCAAAGTACTGTCGGTACTGCATAGACGCATAGTGATCACTGATGAACTCGCCATAGTTCATCAGGTTGTACGTCACAGCGGCATACAATGGAGTTTGATTACCCAGGTGAAGTGCCAGCAAGGGGTATGGAAGATCATTGAAGATATACTCTCCGGTGGCAGTTACTTTACCTACACCCAGAGGTCCCATCTTAATTCGTTTCGTCACATTAAGCCTTATTTTATCATAGTTAAAGCTCCCACCCATCAGGTCTTTAAATCCGTGGGTGTAACGGAGTGTTATGGTAGGCCACCGAAGCGCTCCGAGGCTCACGCGTTCATTGCCATTCTGAATAAACAATTCATCGCGTGCAAAACGGGTTTCCCAGGACACCTCAGATGCGACGAATGAGTCCAGTATGGGCGATGAGGTATCATTGGGATCCTGGTAGTAACCAAAATCATAAGTAGGGCGAAAGGTCCATCGGCGGAACGAGAGTCGCTGGCTGAATCCCTTGAAGAACTGTCGGGAGATGCTTAGACGAGCCTCATCGAAATAATAGCCTCGCCTGAATATTCCCCATCTGGATGCAGCAAGAAATAAGGGATTATCCGCGAGGTTTTCATCATCAATTCCAATTCTGGCAATATCACTCCGGATTCGGAAGTTGACTGTGGTCCAACGTTTTCTCGAAAGTATGCGGGTGACAAATGCGGAGTACTTCATGCGCTGATCAGTGAAACCGTAAGCCACCTGACTTCCCAGCATCCACTTCCTGCTGAAGTTCTCATTTGTCTTAAATCCACCCTGCCAGCGAAAGCCTTCAATATTGTTCCAGGCGGCGATAGCGAGATAAGGTCCCACTTCAATTTTTCCTATGTTATAGTATCCATCGATGGCCACCTTGATAATGTCCGTGTATGTCCGGATCACCGGGATATTCTTCAGGGTGTCGATCATCCGGTACACACTCTTTTCAGTGTTGCTCAAAGGCTCATGCCGCAGGCTGTCCCAATATTGGTCTGTTTCGCGTTGAGTGGCATCTTCCGCTACCTCGATCGGTTGTTGATAGAATACTGCCGGCTGTGGCCTGTCAACCACAAAATTCTTATTGCTTGTATAGAACTTCGCCAGCATGCCTGCTGAGTTGGGAGTTAGTTCGCCGAGGTTAACCAGGAGCCTGTTTTTTACCGGTAGCCACGGCCCCAATGATGTCTTCATCAGCTCTTGCTGGATCCGGATGCGTTCCACAAAATTAACATTGGCCTGTTTGCTCATCACCGCATCAATTTGCCGTAAGGCATAGCCTTCACGGGTTACCCAAATGGTGCCGGTGAATGCCAGGTCATGTGAACTCTTCGGCACAAAATCCAGCCGGTAGCAAAAGTCGCTTCCAATCAACAGGCTGTCTGTAAGTTCAAAATCATAATACAGCCGCCAGCCGTCGGCGAGTGGCGACACGAAGTCCTTGGAGAGAATATTCAGCCAATTCTGGTAGAAGTTATATTCCTGAAATGAAGAGCCAATCAACTGCGTAATCAACGTACCACTCTCCACGCCCACTCCGTTAATTCTGGTTTTCTCAATATTTTCCTTTTTGAGCCTGGGGTTATCACGGTAATAGATTTTGGAAATGCTCTCCGTGATGAATAAAGGCAGGATAGGTTTACCATCTTCACCCGCAATCCGGTCAACACTGTCCAGCACCTGGGCGATTTTCTTCATGATGTGCTTTTGCCGAAGCTTGTCGGAAATGTGATCTACATCTACCTCGATTTTGGTGTAGGTATCATATTCATAGGCACTGAGAGAACGCTTGTCGTTTTCTCCTTTGTGCTTTACCACTTCACGCATTACCGCCCAGGCCGGATTTTCGCCGGCGTGTACCACGATTTCCTGCAGTGCGGTTGTTTCTTCATCGAGCTGGAAGTTCACAACCTGGGATGTACCACGACGAATGGCCCGTGTGCGGGGCTTGTAACCTATGTATGAAGCTTGAACCGAGTCAACCGGGAGGTTGGTCTGAATCCTGAATTTACCATCAAAGTCTGTTGTAGCCCCGGCGGAAGTGCCCCGAAAGACGACATTGACAAAAGGGATAGCGTCGCCGGTGCCTGAATCCGTTACTTTGCCCTGCACGACCGTGACCTGTGCCTGCGCGATGTTGCATGCCGCCCAAAGCCAAAACAAATGGAGCAGTTGATTCCTGATCATAGGTTGCAACGGCGGCAAAATACAAAGATTGAAAGCGGCAAGCCGAAGTGGGTTGACTATTTCAGATGATGATGGGTTCCTTTTCCCCCAAATGACGCGGGGCGGTCTTCAGCACATAAAGGTCCAGGATCGCCTTTGCCCGTGCGAAGTATTCCCGGACATGCACTTTCACTGATGACTCTTGTTCGGGGTCGGCCACAACTACAGCCACTGCGTTGATATCATAGAACCGGCTGATGAAAATAGCGCGGTAGGAGTGAAAGGTCTGGGTAATGATGGTGATGTGATCCTGGCCAAAAATTTCCTTACTTCTTATAACGGAGTCCAGGGTTCGAAGCCCTGCATAGTCAAGGGTAATGGCTGAATCCGGGATCCCCAGTTTTATCAGGGCCTTTTTCATTTCCAGCGGTTCATTATAATACCGCGTGCGGTTGTCGCCGCTTACGATGATATGACTGATCTTACCCAGGCGGTACAGTTCCGCTGCTGTCTCCATGCGGTTATTGAAGAACGGGTTTGGCGCTCCCGAGGCGAGGCGACTGCTGGTACCGAGGACAAGACCGACGGGGTTACTGGGCAGTTGGGCGTAATCAGAGAAGATTTCATCCGTTGTACTTTCGACCACCCAAAAATTGGCAATAAGCACAAACAAGCCTGCAATCAGCAGTACACCTCCCCCAACGCGTACCAACCAGACACGGATAGACATTTTATCGAAATAAGCCGGCTTAAATTTACTCAATTGAACGCATAAACTCACGTTCCAGCAACTCGGCCCTTCGAACTACCTTCTTGTACCAATTCAGTCGCAATTGATCCTTCTGCCCTGCCGTCAGTTGCCAGGGAAGGTCAGCTTGACGCAATCGGTGAAGCATGGAGTTGAGACATATTGCCGCACTCACCGAAATATTAAAACTCTCGGTAAAGCCAACCATGGGGATGTTCACTTTCAGATCAGCGTGCTCCAGGGCATAGGTTGAACTACCGTGCTTTTCATTACCCATCACCAGCGCCAACGGACGATCAAGTGGCACATCATGAACGGGCACTCCATCGGGCGTTGGATCAGTAACCGCAATACGATATCCCTGAGCCCGCAGGTTTTCAAAACATACTGCGGTATTATTGGTGTCTTTTTCCTTATAGCGTTTCAGGTCCAGCCATTTGTTGGACCCCTTCAGCACTTGCTTATTGGTGGACCAGGAACTCCGGGTTTCTATAATGTGAATGTCCTGTAAGCCGAGGCACTCGCAGGTGCGGATCACTGCGCTGGCATTTTGGGACTGGTATATGTCTTCTAATACAATCGTGACGTAACGCGTTCGGTTGTCAAGCACGCGATCCATAAATGCACGTTTGTGCTCGGTAATAAACTGACTGAAATAAGCAGTCAGTCGAAGTGTTTGGTTGGCGGCGTCCATCAAAACAATTGCCCTCCTGGTTTGTTGAAGGCACTAAGGTACAACGGACATGGTGCAAAAAAACTTTCTTTTGGTCGGTGGCAACTCCGGTATCGGAGCTGCCATAGGTGAATTGCTCGTCAGCCAAGGACATGAGGTATGGACTGCTTCCCGGACAAATCGGGCGTCATCCGACAGGCATATCCCTGTTGATGTCACCCGCGAGGAGTTGCCGACAAACAGTTTACCTGCTCAAGTGCACGGATTTGTTTATTGTCCCGGAGCCATCAACCTCAAGCCTTTCCACCGCTTAACGGATGAGGAATTCCGGGCAGAATTTGAACTTCAGGTGCTGGGTGCTGTACGGTGCTTGCGTGCGGTTCTACCCCTTCTT
>DNZD01000298.1 GCA_003504855.1 Cytophagales bacterium | reverse complement strand
CCCTGGAGCGGAAAATCTTAACGCCTACCTGTGGAATTATTTCGTGGGCCCAAATCCCAGCCAACTCGATTGAATGACAAGCAAAGCACAAATTACGGCCAGTCAGTGAAGATCAGTTTCACGGTCGGTGAAGAACACCGACCTACACTCAGGAAGTGGTTGGTGACAATACCAACCAGAGGCAAATAGTTGTTGGTGACCTGCCGGGACGGCAGAACACCAACAACGGAACGCATGTTTGCAGGCTTACTTCATTTTGTTAAACATGTAACGGGCTATTTTCCACTGTCCGTTTACCTTTTGTAGCACAAAAAGCTCCCTGTTCTCCTCTGCCACCGTCTGGCCACTGGCATGGATTAACGTGGTACCCCTTGAAGTGGTCCGCGCAAAGGCGTAGTCGCCATTAACCACTACTTCATCTATATAAAACTCAATACTCAGCTGAATGCTCTTGAAAACAAATTCGTAAGATGCTTTCACTTGCTCCTGTCCGATCGCCGAGGGCGCATTCGACGGCATAAATATGCCATCATCTGTATAAAGCGGGAGTACTTTGCTTACGTCAGAAGCATTGAGGGCGTCGCGGTAGGCGTAAAGCAATTTCTCAATGGCTGATTTTTCTGCTGTCTGTTTCATGGTGTTTTGATCTGATGTGTTTGATTGATTTTCTGTCTTGCTTTGGCAGGCAGCCAATAGCATTAAGAGCATAGTGATGAGTGTACGGTGTTTCATGGGGGTCTTTGTTATGAGTTGATTAATAATTTTTTTGCTTCTTCCAGTGTGACCGCTTTTCCGAGCCGGCCAAATTCATGCAAGTCACCAAAAACCTCAATTCGTATAGATTGGTCTATGCCCCCAACGTGGAATGGCTCAAAACCACTACTCACAATAAGTTCTTCAATCTGCTGATTGCTGTTCGTGCTGTCGGAGGCATAAAAAAGGACTTTTCTTTCAGGGCTGCTAAACGCTGCTCCCGCCAATGAACCAGCGCCCAGGGTGCCAAAAGCCTTGATTAGTTTTGCCTTTTTCGGAATTAAGTTGGAAAGGATTTGTCCAGCAGATTCCTGTTCGCCAATAATTTTTCTGAACCCGCCATTGCCATCCGGAGCGATTGGATTGGAAACGTCAACAATGATTTTGCCCTCCAACTCCGTTGCAAAGGTTTGAAAGAAATCCTTCAGGGAGTTGAAATAAATAGCCGGAATAATAACATCGGCTTCTTTGATTGCAGCCGCAGTCTCCCGGGCTGTTGCCAGGCTCCCCAGCTCGCTTGCCAATGACGTTGCCCTTGCTGGCTCCCTGGAGGCAAGAATTACCGGATGGTTTCCATGGGCCAGGTTTCTTGCAATTGCCTCACCGATTTTACCGAGCCCTATAATGGCTACTTTTGTTTTTCCTGTCTTCATTTTGCTTTGTATTTAGTTTGTCCTGCGTCAACATTGACAATACAAAGGAGCCATAAACCAGCAGCCTGTGCTTATAAACTGGCTTAAGAAATAGTCTTAATGTAGATTAAGGGTGCCCTATTTGCCGCTTCTGTCCTTCCTGATCTTACTCAGGAATTCAGGCGTTATACCCAGGTAAGACGCAATTTGCGTGTTGGGAAGCCTGACAGAGAGTTTTGGATATTGCTCCAAAAAGCTTTCATATCGTTCGTAGGCAGTAGTACTGAAGGTTTGAAGCAATCTGTTTTGCAGTTCAATGTACTTGTCTTCAATGATTACCCGAAAGATCCGGTTAAACTTTGGATGGTTGGTGTATAAATACCAAAGGTCACCCTTGGAGATTTGAAGTATGGTTGATGGCTCAATGGCCTCAATAAACAATTTGGATGACCGCTCTTTGTGCAGGCTATCAAAGTCTGCCAGCCAGTCGTCTTCGGCGGCAAATAACAGATTGTGCTCTGTCCCGGATTTATCCACGCCATACATCTTAAAACAACCTGCTACAACATACGTGCAATATTTACAGATGTCGCCTTCCTGCAAAATGTATTGCTTGCGTTTTATTTTCCGCTCCGTCAGACGACTTGTTAAGGCCAGGCTTTCATTTTTATCCAAGGAAAGATATCGGTCAAAATGTGATAATATATTTCCGGTGGCTGACACAGAATCATTATTAAAAGAATAAATATAGTGCTTGTCATAGTATCCTGGAAGCGCCTTGGAGATTTGGCGCTTACCACGGCTGGTGTCACGATGACCAGCAAATCCCCGCATGAAATGCCGGGTGGTCGGTGACAACACCGACCACAGGCAAGTGGTTAAGCTGGTCGGGATTTGCAATCCCGACCTTAACACAATCATATCCTTATATCAATACGAATAGAATTCGTACTTTAGTTAACTCCAACTATCCTTGACCAGACGCCAAACAAAACCAACCCCCATGACCCTCACCAAAAAGATCATCCTGTTCCTCACCACCTGCATGGTAGCCCTGCCGTTCGGCGGCGCCGTGTTCTCCTTCATCGCCCCCTGGGAGTATGACGTGTCCGCAGCCACGTTCCTCGACTGGCACAAACACATCGATAGCTACATGGCCTCCCGAGGTGCCTTCATCGGACTCCCCACCCCCGCCCTCCTGCTCATCCAAACCATCATCTTCTGGCGCGATGGCGAAACGCCAAAAGCTGGTCTCGTACTGATCGCCTTGCTATTGAATATCGCCGGCATTGTCATCGCTTTCACCGGCAACGTGCCGATCAACCAACAACTCCAGGCCCTCACCCCGGGTACCATCCCGCCCGACTGGGAAGCAATCCGCAATGCATGGCTGGGATTTCATTTCTGGAGAAACGTGACGGCGATTATTGGATTTGTTTCGTTTATGATGGTGTACTTTGTGGGGGGAAAAAGGGAATAGGACTTAGAACTTAGGGCTCAGGACTTAGGGCTGGGTGAAATCAAAGAATATTTGTCTGGGGAAATAAAATGGACAAAAAATCTTTGAACACATTAAAAGGGACTCTCATTGTGCCGGCAGGTCTGGCCATCGTGCTCGCTCCGTTTTCTTTATGGATGGAATGGAATGGGATGACAGCGATTTTCTTCTGGTTTATGTTGACCCCAGGACTAGCCCTATATCTGCCGACGCTAGTACCCGGCAACAAGAGCCATTGGGCTGAATCCGTAACCGGACTGATCATCTTCTACGCATTCATGGTATTCATGATTTACCAGCAATTTCAGACAGACCTCTTTAGTGTGATGCTGGTAAGTTGTGTCATCAATGTGATACTGGTATCAGTTATCGCGTGGATGAACAAACCAGCGGCTCAGAGCCAACACTAGATTTCATACTCCCACTACGATAGTCGGGTCTTACATGCTGAGCACGCTTGTCGGGAATTTGCAATCCTGGCCACGTGTTTGATTGAGGGATTTATGGTAAATTCGATGAAGTAAAAATGAGCGCTTCACATTGCCTTGCTATGCGGGCACTGAAATAGTAACCATGAGATTCAGATTTTCCACCCATAACGGTGTCATGTATTCGGATGAGTTTACCGGAACTATAAACCCGGCGCTATTGAAGGAATTATGGACACTGCATACCAATAACAACCGATGAAACCAGCATCAGCACTTCTTCTTTTCATCTTTCTTTCACTGACCTGCAACGCCCAAACCAGTGAGACAAAATACTACAAAGTCTCATACAGGAGCGAGGAAGTTCCCCGTGACAAAGCCAAATACGCCCAAACCATCACGCATTATCCGGATGGCTCCATATCCACCGAATGGAAAAACCTGAAAAAGAATCAGGTTGAAGAAAGAACGGTGAAGAAAGGCGATGAACCGGTTGGCATTTGGGTGTACAGGACCGGCAGAGGTCCCGATGAGATGGACTTTGACTTCACCCTGGAATACACCGACCAGGATTGCCCCGGAGATATTCACATCCGGAACTATTTTGAAGACGATGCCGGCATCGCCTATGAGGCTCCCAAACTGACAACCGGCGAATACTTTTATAAATCTATTGGAAGCAACATGGTTTACCCGGCCAAGGCAAGACGAGAGGGCATTGAGGGGAAGGTCGACCTTATCTTTGATCTGACAAAAGACGGCGTCATCAAAAACATCCGTGTCAAAAAAGGGGTACACCTGGTTTTGGACAAGGAGGCTGTACGGCTGGTAAGAAAAGTAAAACTCTCGAGTCCGCCGAAACTAAAAGGAGAACCCCAGGACTTGTGCGCTTCGGTATCCGTCTGGTTTCGGCTGGGGTAGCAGTAACCTGACAATATGAAGGTCCATTTCCTGATAGCCCTGGTTGCGGTTCTTGGTTGCTCGCCGGCAACAACTCCGCAACTCGCCGTGCAGGATAATAACAAATTCGGTGACATCACTGACGGGCTTCCCGATCAAACCCAGCTTATCAGCATCAAAGATGAACTGGGACAACTAACGGCACAAGGTCAGGTTGCAGTCTTTGAGGGAAAACCAACGGACATCCGGGTAGGTCTTTGGAAAGAGTTCTACGGAAACGGAAAAGTCCGGAACGAAGGACAATATAAGATAGGTTCTTATCTGCAATGTTGCACCGGCGGCGCTTGCCGGCAATTCTACTACTATCGAACCGGGGCCTGGCAATACTTTGACCCAAACGGACTCCGGACCTTTGCCGTGAATTTCGAACCCGAAATCCTCTCAATAAGCACCCTCTGCGAAGGCGGGGACAAGTTGGTATTCGGGTTGATTAAGTCCATTCCAATCACCTCCCGGAACAAACAACTGACAACGGATGAAATCTATGAATTGCAGAAAATAACCTTCGCTGATCAGATACTTGGTACTTGGACCTATACCCCATTGAACGGAGAGTTACATATTGAGTACAGGAGAAAATAGTAATATACCTTAATAGCGAAAACTAAGAGACAACCACCATAAGAGATGAAGCAACTAATGACCTTGCTGACACTTTGTGGACTAGCCTTCGCCTCATTTGTCGCGTGCGGTCAGACAATATCTGGTGGCCCTGAGGCCTCGGAATCCTACTATAAGAATAATTCACCATTGGATTTTCTGAGGTCCGTCAGGCAAAATTTTAGAAAAGAAAACCTCTTGTCTGTTTTCACTATGACGTCTTCTCCAGAGAACTGGATTCGGGAAGAACATATTCCGGAACTCATCAAACTCATTTATTCGACAGACAGCATCCCATCCATCGCGAACGAACTAAGCTCCTACTTGACATTTCAGCCTTCCTCCATCGGTCGCGAAGCCCAAAACCTCATCCATGCCTTTCGACTCAAAAGCTCCTACCCATCGGGCACCTCTTACGGCCCCCCTGACCAGGAGCAGGGCAAAGAGATTGAACGCTGGTGGGCGAAGTACAAGTCCGGGAATAAGGAAGACTGAATGAGAGCCTTATTGCTATGTATTCTGCTGAGCCCGCTGGCCACCACCGCACAGCATACACTCACCGGTGTCGTTCGTGATTCCGTTACCCGGGTGCCCATGCCGGGCGTCAATGTCATCCTCGAAAATCTGTCCGAAGGGACCGTAACAAACGCGGCAGGAGAATTCCAGATTGAGTCCAAAACACAAAGTGCACGCCTGATATTTTCCTTTGTCGGATTCCACACAACAACCCGGCTGGTGGATGCAGGGGTGCGCGCAACCATTGCCATGACCTATGACCCCCAATCCTGGGAAGAGAACCCA
>DNZD01000190.1 GCA_003504855.1 Cytophagales bacterium | reverse complement strand
GGCACATACTACTCAGGAAAATAACTTAACAAGCCTGGATTAATGCCGCACGGCTTTGCTCAACTGACGCAGGTCGGCAATCAGGAGTACCAACACTGGTGAAATAACCGACAACGCCAGATAGCCGAGGGTGGCAAACCGATGGTGGATCATCTCATTACCCACAATCAAAATAAGTCCCACGAGAATAGCGAGTGCAATAAACAAACCATGCTGGCCTGAATACTTGCTTTTGCCTGTTGTTTTCATCGGTTGAACGTTTCCCAAAGGTGGCAAAGTCATTCAACCGCAGGGTTATGGGTGTGTTATCCCCATTTTAAGTTCATGGGGCCGGAAACAGCCTAATTAGGCTGGTTAGGCGCCTTCCAGGTCTTTTCGAGCAGGGACTTGGTGGCGCGGATACCATCTGGTTCGCTGAGATCATGTCCTTCGTACTCAATACCAATATAACCATCGAACGACGATGACTTCACGATATTCAAGAGCTTTGCGTAGTCAATGATCGTTTCATTGCCTTCAGCATCAAATTTATATGACTTGGCACTTACGCCCTTGGCCCAGGGCAGCATCTCTGAAACGCCAGCGTACCGGTCATATACCTCCGTACAAACGTTATCCTGGGTCGTACCCCACTTGGCATTCAGACACCAGTTTCCAAAATCAGGCAGTGTACCACAGTTCGGCATATTGACCTTCTTCATGATATCTGCAATCCATTGACCATCGGAACTATACAGTCCATGATTTTCAACAATAACATTGATCTGTCGCGAAGACGCGTAGGTCGCGAGCTGTGTCAGGGCATCAATCATGGCATCCATGACTTCTTCTTTGGAACCGTCACCGAAAGCATTCACCCGGATGGAGTGACAGCCTAAAATGCGTGCAGCCTCAATCCACTTGTAGTGATTGGCCACTGCTGCATTACGCGCTTCAGTTTGTAGACTGCCGAGGTCACCTTCTCCGTCTACCATGATGAGCAGGCTGCGAACGCCGAGGGAGTCCGCCCGGTTGCGCATCATCTTCCAGAAAGTTTCATTGGTGGCCTGCGACTTATAAAAGCTGGCTACATATTCGATGGCATTAATACCAAAATCATTTTTGGCGATGGATGCAAAATTTTCGGGTTTCAACACACCACTGTCGATAGACCGGTGAATGGACCACTGGGCCAGGGAAATCTTAAGTTCCGGGCTGGCCGATTCCTGAGCGGCTTGTTTGCACTGACTCAAGATGAACACTACGCCCAATGCCAGCGAAAGAGACAGGGTAATTGATTTGATGTTTTTCATGGTGAAAAGTTAAGAAAGCATTTACTCAACCAAGTGGAATTGTGATAAGATCAACCAGTCGGTCACGAGCGGTCGGATGTTCGTATATATACCACCTCAGACGAATGACGACTGCGATAAATAATAAATTCCAATGGCTCCAGCAGTTGCAATGCGCCAAATCATCGGCGGAAGTGCATTGATCTTACCTGAGGATAAAGCAAGCACAAGAATTATGGTCGCCGCAGCGCAGCTGCACGAACCTATGAGTAACATTTGCGTGCTTCCGGGCATGTGCAACAGATAAAACAAAATACCGATGACCGTCACCGCCCCGGCTATACCCATGATTTTAGGAAGGATGGTTGATACCAACAAGGAAAAAAAGTCTTTTGGCCCGGCGGGTGTGCTGGCTTCATCCTCCGAAGGTTGCTTTGGCGAAAACGCCATGAGGTACCACGTTGCGGCAAGGGTACCCAGTCCGATGAGGAGTAACATGTTGGCTCCGGTATAATGGAGGATTTTGAATACCGACCCCGCTGTGACCGTGATCAGTGCGGCTTTTTCGACGGCAGGGAGGATTTTGGCAAACAGGCCTGCGAAACCATTTGTTTGAGCCATAGTAGCTTGGGTTGATACTCAATATAGCCCTTTTTGAGCCAACCGTGGCACTAATGGGAATGTGATATTTGTCACGTGGGTGGTCAATTTTAAATCTCATTTTTGCTGTCGTCAAGCAATATTACCATGACCATCCACCTGACCGCCGAAGAATTCAAAGCCCGCGTATTCAATTATGAAACTGAGGAACAATGGAAATACGAAGGAACCGTACCCGCCATTGTTGATTTCTATGCGGACTGGTGCGGGCCATGCAAGATGGTAGCCCCGGTACTGGAGGAACTCAGCAATGAATATGCTGGTAAATTGGTGATCTACAAAGTGGATACTGAAAAAGAGCAGGAACTGGCCTCCGTTTTTGATGTGCGAAGCATTCCGACATTTTTATTCATCCCGATGTCAGGCAAACCCATGCTGCAACCGGGTGCATTTCCCAAACAGGTTTTCAAGCAAGTTATCGAAGAGAAACTGCTACCAACAGCAGTATGATCTGACGCATATCTTGCGGCAGCAGGATGAAATACCTTTGAGTAATCATTGCTGCTATGAACGCAAACTTTCTCGTTTCCGATTTTGGCAATAAATCCGTTGCTGAGGTCGCCATTGCCTATCCCCAGGCCATCCAGGTTCTCAACCGCCATGGACTGGATTATTGTTGCCATGGAGACACCGTCTTTGCGGATGCGTGTGTAACTCAGCACCTGGACCCGAACCAGGTTTGGATGGAAATTCAACAAGAGCGACCAGCCAAAGGCACGCTCCGTTTCGATGACTGGTCAACACCCCTGTTGATCGATTTCATCCAACAACATCACCATCGCTATGTGCGGGAGTCCATACCCGAAATTATGGGACTGCTTGAACGTATTTGTGAGAAACACGGAGCGGATCAGCCTTTGCTCAGGAAACTGCAACAAACCTTCGGGTTGCTGGCTAAAGAACTTTTGGCCCACTTGCCCAAAGAAGAAGAAATCCTGTTCCCCATGATATTGCATTTTACCCGGGAGGGAACAACGCCAAATGACATCTATCCCCGCGTGGAAGCACCAGTGGCGGTCATGGAGCACGAGCATGAATCAGCCGGAGACCTTATTAAGCTGATCCGTTCACTCACTGACAATTACACAACACCGGACTACGCCTGCCCTACGTATCAGTACACTTTCCGGATGCTGCGTGAATTTGATGAAGATTTGATGCAACACATTCACCTGGAGAACAACATTGTGTTTGCCCGCCTGAAGGGGTAGATCTCTATTGGAAGAGCACCAGACCCAGCTGCACCAGGATCATGTCCGTCCGGGTATAACCCGTCTTGAATTGTACGTTGGCATTGGCATCAACCGTAATGGAGTCACGAAGGACATAACGCGCCTCATTGCCCCACAGATACATCACCCTCAAGGTAAAACTGCCCGTCATTGAACCAGTTGCTTCTTTGTGGTTGAAAAATCCAATGCCCACTGAATACCCCAGACTGGTATCATTGGTGGTATTGATGACCTCTGGTTGATTTGTGTTTAGAATAATATGGGTGATGTCTTTATCCACCTTGGTTCGTGTATTGAAAATTTTGGCCCCGATGCTGCCATCGATAAATGGTGTAAATCCATTCCGGTGAGAAAGTAAAATACGGGCTGCTGGTCCGATGGTATACACATTAAATGAAGTCTTCAGCGGTGGATTGGTGCCTGAGGCCGGAATTTTGTCGACACCATAGGTGAGGTAGCCAAAGTCAAGTCCCACGTGAACCGGCGTTGATCGTTTGTTGCCATAGGGGTTGAATAAAAGTCCTAACGACAGGCCTCCTCCCATATTTCCCAGGTCATTATAGATCGCCTTTTTCAGGTCGCCCATGGGAACGCCTGCCTGTCCGGCAGCATAGAAAAAGACAGCATCAGGTGGTGAGGCAGTTTCTGCATCTTGTGCATAGGCAGAACTGGTGATTATGATTAGTCCAACGACGCAGAGATAGTTCAGGCGACCAAAAATGAGGTTCATATTAACAGTCAATTTGCCATCCGGATCCCATAGATTACCAGATCATATCAAATGACAGGCCAAAAATTTCCAACCATCAGGCTTCTGCAGATTGATAGTAGCTGCAAAACCCG
>DNZD01000154.1 GCA_003504855.1 Cytophagales bacterium | reverse complement strand
CCTTCGGTGCAGGAGGCAAAGGGATGAAATTTTCCTAGCGCCGTTGCGTCTTAGCGGTTAATGCATTCCTCACGCACTTCAGGTTCACGCAGAGTCCGCTGAGGAATATACGCAGAGAAATCGCGGAGTAATTTACTGCCTGCACCGCAGGAGCTTCTGCGTAATCTCCATTTTTTGTTAGTTAGCGCTTTGCATTATTTCTGCGGTCTCTGCGGGAAATGCATTTTACACCCTCGCGGTTCAACCACTGCTTCCACCATAATACCTTCTGATAACCACCTTCTGCAATATGCGCTTAATAATTAGCTCAGCGATTACGTTGAGGTGGCCGGTGTCCCCGGACTCTGACAAGAGCTTCTTAAGCCGGACTTCCGGGATATCAACCCGGTAGAGCAATTGCATGAGGTTGAGATCAGACTTCTTCTCACCTGATTGCAGCACGCGGACAATTTGTATATGAATGTTTTTGTAATCTGGCTCCAGGGTCGCAATGAAATCAACTGGGTAATTGCATTGCGCAAAGTCTTTGGCCAACTGTATCCTGAAAGCCTCGAAGAGGTCTTTGCTGCTAATCTGTTGCTGTATGGAGGGAAGGTCTGCCATGTCCAACAAACTTAGCAGGGGAGATTGCTTTCGATCAACCTCACCTTCACCAGGTCTTTTTCCCTGCCAAAAAACTTCAGTATTCTAATCTGTTCATCCAGGGTGGGAATATTGACCTTCAGGCCTCCGATCATCATAGTGTGATGCCGGGCCACGATGAGTGGAATCCAGTTGCCATTCTTTCTAACTTTCAGATCGCCCATCACCTCCATGTCCATCGCCCCAAACCGGAAGCGGCCGAAGGTCGATCGGAATAAATCTCCCTGTCCGGGTACATAGTCTTTAATAACCCGATCATTCCACACCTTTTGCAGGAAATGCGCATCGCGGGTGGAGACCAGCAGATCCAGATCATTCACCGTCGGTATTTCTATTCCCAAAAGGGCCAGTGCCGATGAACCGATGATGCATGCATCATCCTGAAGTTGTCGAAGGACGTCACTGGCTTCGGTAAGTACAGAAATGATGGATTCTTTCAAGGCTACACAATCTGGCCTGGCCGGATCGAAGATAACAAGTAATTCAGTGGGATGAGCGATCCAGTTTGTTCAGGAAGTCGTTCGCTGCCCGTAGGTGCCCTTGTTGTTTTTCTTTCGGCATTTTGTCGAACGTCCTGACCAACATAGACAGCCTGGGATTGGACAGAAAGAAATCGCGATGGGTGTGCATGAACCGCCAGAACAGGCCATCCCAGGTGATCTGCCAGTCACCTTTTTCATAGTCGCTCATCTTCATGAGATAGTTGCTGCCGCTGATGTAAGGCTTGGTAGCCAGGAGTCCGCCGTCGGCAAACTGACTCATGCCGTAGACGTTCGGCACCATCACCCAATCATAGGCATCGATGAATAGTTCCATGAACCAACGATAAACATCATCCGGATCAAATTCACAGAGCAACATGAAATTGCCCAGCACCATCAACCGCTCGATGTGGTGACAGTAGCCGGTTGCCAGCACTTTCTTAATCGTGATATCGACTGGAGGAATGCCCGTCGTGCCGTCCCAGAAGGATGATGGTAGCCGACGTTTGAATTTCCAGAAGCTGGTGGTGCGTTCCTGCGTACCCTTTGCTTCGTACACGCCGCGGATAAATTCACGCCAGCCAAGAATCTGCCTGATGAATCCCTCGGTGGAGTTGATTGGAACCTGATGCTTCCTCGCGTAAGCAATCGTCTCCCGGATGATTTCCCGGGGTGTCAGCAGTCCGGAGTTGAGCATGGGGGTAAGGAGACTGTGGTGGAGGATATGCTCGTCTTTAACCAGGGCATCCTCGTATGCGCCGAATTCTGAAAAGCGATGTTGCAGGAACTGCTTTAGCCAAGTCCTACTTTCAGCGTAGGTGGTTGGATAGTTGAATGATGTGATGATCGTACCATAGTTATCCGGAAAGTACTTCTCTACATACTTGATGGCTTCATTTCCATGCTGATTCGACTTTGGGAAGGCAACTGCCGGCGGAGTTTTTCCTTTGGGATACCGGAGCCGGTTCTCGGCATCGAATGTCCATTTAGCACCGTCAGGCTGAAGGTGCTTGTCAACCAGAATGTTTAACCTTTTGCGTTGCCGGATGTAGAAGTCGGACTGAAGAAAACGTTTCTTGTTGAAGAAGTAGTCGCGCACCTGTTCGTTCGAGAGGATAAACAGGGGGGAGTCATAGGTTACATGCTTTATGTTGAGACGATCTGTTTGAGTCACTAGTCTCCTGGAGAGGAGGAAGTCAGTTACATCGGCATAGTGAATTTCTGAAACACCTTTTTTCTTCAGGTAGGGCAGGAGTTGCCTGACATCCGCAGTCTTTTCCCGGGCTTCTAAGTATGTTATCATGAATCCCTGGTGTTCGAGAAATTCCTGATAAGCTTTCATGCTGGCCCGGTGGAAGGCCAGTTTTTGTTTGTGGAAGTTGTATTGGCTGAAGAAAAGATACTCTTCGATGAGGTACACCGGTCGATCCGGGGACAGCGCCGGATGTTTTTCGAATAGTTGGTGAGGGAATACAAGGGTGACGACACTCATTGCCCCGACTTGTTCATGCGGCATTTGTCGCTGCAATATTTCACTTCCTCCCAGACCTTTTCCCATTTCTTGCGCCATGAAAAGGGACGCCCGCAGACAACGCAGGTTTTGGTGGGAAGATGTTGTTTTTTGTGCACGGCAGAGAGAACCTGCCCTTCTAACAGGCGTTGCGGCAAATTGTTTACGCCGGATCAGCCTGATGAATCTCCACTATTTTGCTGCGTGCGATTTTGTTTTGGTAGCCTGAAAATCCGCTTCGGGGAAGGGTGAGCAAAGTTTGATAACCAACAAAGAAAACAAAGAGTTTCAGGATATTCCGGTATGCCGAGGATCGTATTCTTGGTGTGACGGTATCTGTGAATAAAATTCTTAGGCCCATGAATCGTTTTCCGAATGTTCCGCCGGCATACGCATCCAGGAGGATGCTGTAGATCAGGTAGGTCCAGATGAATGTCCAATAGTAGAT
Source organism: Cytophagales bacterium (assembly GCA_003504855.1). GTDB lineage: Bacteria > Bacteroidota > Bacteroidia > Cytophagales > Cyclobacteriaceae > ELB16-189. The sequence goes on along the minus strand of DNZD01000154.1, from coordinate 341 downwards.
GATGGGAGTCTTGCCGACAAACCGGGTAATCACCACAGTGATAAGGAAAATCAACCCGACATCGATAATCATGGCGAACACCCTTTTTCGCAGCAGGGTCTTGGTGGAGTCGAATAGTTGGAGTGTGATCATCGCTCACGAATGCATCTTACTTGACTATTTTTAATCCCTTTGTCTCTTCCTGAAAGAACCTATCAGTTGTCTTCTTCAGTTCATTGGTCTGAGAGGTGTTTAGTTCCTTCCGGTTGCTGTCATAGCCCAGTGTCTCGTTCGGCGTATAGCAAAGATAGGTCGTGGACTCACTAACCTTGATTTCTTTTTCAGCAATACCTTTGTCATAG
>DNZD01000346.1 GCA_003504855.1 Cytophagales bacterium | reverse complement strand
GTCATGGGTATAATAGGAATTCGGACTCAACACCCGACGAGCTCCAGAGGAGCGGCATGAATTGCTCAAATATCCGATTCCAACAACGGATGGAGCGGTGAGTTCTGAGAGGTTTTTTGTGATGGAGGAACGATCTGCCATCTGTTTGTCCGGGCATCAATACACAATGCCGCTGCGCTGCAGCTGTCTCGAATTGTGGCATACTCGTACGAGCACCATCGGTGCGTCATGGGTATAATAGGAATTCCGACTCAACACCCGACGAGCTCCAGAGGAGCGGCACAGAAAATGGGCTGAACAATTTAGAGACAAATGTCGTATATTGATATGTCAAATGTCTACCATGAAAGCGCTCTCAAAAACACCCAAAAAACAGCGGGAATTGCCCTACGCGGTCAAGTTCCAGACAGGACAGGTCATGGAGGCCAGCGCGTCTTTGCCCTATGGCCGCCTGATCCCTGCCGTGCGTGCCGCCCGGAATTATTCTGAACTGCAGGCACTGATCGGCCCGGATGGGTTTACCTACTCTATGGTACAACCCCTGCTCACATTCCTTGACCTCCCTGCTGAAAAGGTAGCCCTGCTCCTGGGTGTGTCAGCCCGCACTTTGTCAAGATGGTCTGACGATACCAGAATCGGTATCCTGGCCTCCAAATCCCTACTTGAATTGGATAAATGTATTTCGCAGGGAATCAACGTGTTTGGTAAACCTGAATTGTTACAGCAGTGGATGCTACAGTCCAATGCTGCCTTGGGTGATATTGCCCCGGCAGACGCTATCACCAGCCCCTTTGGCATCGAACTGGTCTCTGATGCGCTGGAGGCCATGGCGTATGGAAATGTGCTTTAGAGTCTGATGGACTGTTACCGTATCGTTTTGCGTACTCACGCCGCTACGCCCCTGGGTTTTGGTCAGGGTGCAGGCCGCTGGAATTCAAGGTTGCATCCGGTAATTTATGCCTCTTCTTCCGTCAGCCTGGCCATGACGGAGTACCTGTGCATCAAGGGACATGCCCTGCTGGAATCACCATGGTCACTCCTCACCTACCGCGTTCAGGGAGATATCCCGTATCTGGAAACGGACTCGTTGCCGAAGGGATGGGACACCCGTCCCTATGCGCTGATATCACAACAACTGGGCGACGACTGGCAGCGGCGACAAACTTCGGTGGCGTTGAAGGTTCCGTCCGCGCGCTTGTTGTTGTCGGCTTACCCAAGAGAGCACAATGTGGTGCTCAACCCGTTTCATCCTGAGTTTCTTTCTAAAGTCAAAGTGAAGGCGGTGGAAGACCTTTACTTTCACCTGAACAATTGGGCAACGGGAAAATCAAATCCCGTCAGGTAGCTGATTGTTTGTTTATTTCTTTTTCAACGGGCGTGTTCAGTCTTGTCTTCAGGAAGGGAAAGAACTTCGGGACTCGACGCTGATAGTCCAGGTATTTATTTCCGAAGGTATTCTTCAGGTCCTTTTCCTCCAGCGTACTGCCGATTAATATATAGTCGGTACACGCAAATGCCATGACGAGGTGTGTAACGGTCATCACCGGGGTAGCCCATAAGCCGAGCATCAAACCGAAATACAAGGGATGACGAACGTACTTGTAAAACGCAACGACCCTGAATTCCAGGGGTTCATAGGTCTTGCCTTTCAGTTCAGCAAAAGTTTGTCGTAACCCAAACAAATCGAAGTGGTTGATCAGGAAGGTAGAGACCAGCATGATGGTCCATCCCAACAGGGACACCATGTACATGGCCCAATAGGCAGATGAATTCTGGTCGATGCTCCAGATCGTACCGCCCAGGGGTTGCCAGAACCTGACCAATACTAACAGCAGAAGTCCGGAGGTTAAGACATACAAACTGCGTTCAATGGGCCTGGGCAAAAATCCTGCGAGCCATGCCTTGAAGCCCGCACGGGCAGCGAGCGAGTGATGCAGCCCAAAGAGGGCGACCAATCCCAGGTCGATGATCAGCGCAGTGCCAAAGGTTGCTTCCGGACTGCGATCAATAGAAATAACCGGTATTAGTCCGCTGATGGAGAGTATCCAGATTACCAGCGCCGCAAAGGCGATCAGGTAGGCCACGATAGAGAACAGGAAGGAAACTATTTTCTTCATTTATTATGTATTGATTTGATTTCGAATGATGGTGTATGAACCAGGGTATGTACCTGAAGCATGCGCGTGCCCCAGATCAGCATGGCTACCATAATACCGGCAGCCACCATGGATGCTTTAATAAATCTTTTGTTTTTGTACCAGCCCATCTGCTTCACAGGTTCCATCGGGAATCGCCCACAAATTCAGATGCAATATTCGCGTCACTTCATGACAAGGTATTTGCCATAAGGTTCAAACAATTGACTTTAAGGGTCAATTGGACCTGTCGCGTAGTTGGTTGGGAGTTATTTCAAATTGCCGGCGGAACGCACGACTGAAATGTGACGGATTCTTGAATCCGCTGTCAAAGCAAATTTCATTCACGGTAAGATCCGTGGTCATCAGCAATGACTTGGCGTGCTTGAGTCGCATCTCGGTTATCCACTTGCCTGGTGGACATCCAAAGCGGGTCATGAAATCCCGTTTGAATCCTGAAAGACTTTTACCACAAAGCCTTGCAAAATCCTCCAGCGAAAGTTCATGCAGGAAATGTTTTCGCATGATGTATTCAAAATCATGGTCTGCCTGACGCACCGCCTGAAGGTAGGATGCCAAGGCATGGTTTTTCGGATTCAGGACCAGGGTCAGCAGGAGCTCTTTGAACTTGATCTCTACCAATTCCTTGGCGATGGTCTGACTTTGCTGGAGGTAATTGCTTACACCGGCCAATACCGACTGAATGGCATTGTCAACATTAATCTCAAAGTATAGCGGGTGAGCTAATGCTGGCTGGGTGCCTCCCAGGAGATGCGGATACTCGTTGAGAAAATCCCTTATAAACTTGTCGTTGAGAAGAAAGAGGATGACGCAATGCTCGACCTCAAAGTATTGTTTGGTGGAGTATATCCCCTTTCGGATGAAAGCCCCCTGCCCGGCCTCCAGCGGATGAATCTCGCCGTCAACAATCCAGTCTTTTCTGCCGCTCAAAACGAAGGCAATGAGGTGCATGTCGTTCCAGAACTGAGCTTTCTCAACGTTTATGGGGCAGCGGTATTCGGCAGTCAGAAAATCTGTACCGATTACCCTATTCTTAAGAGGCCTGCGAGCAAACAGCTGGTGGAGATCTATCAGCATCGGATATTTTCAACGCAAAGAATTGCGTTTGGTTACACCGCATCCTGAATGGGAATGCTCTTTGCGGCGCCACGGCTAGTGAAGCGTAGTTATCCGCTATTTAACAGCGATACACTCCATCGAAATAAGTATGCCGGCCGGGAATGGTGAGACCATGGGGCTGCTGCGCGCCGGTGCTACGTCGGGAAAGAACTCCTTGAATACCTTGTTCACGACAGTCATGTCGCTTCCGGATACAACAAACTGGGTAATCTTCACCACGTTAGACAGGTTGGTGCCAGCCTCTTCCAATATGGCACTGAGATTTTTATAACACTGGCGTGTCTGAGCTTCCAGATCGTCACTCACTACTTTGCCAGTGGCCAGGTCATATCCGGGCGTGCCCGACACAAACACAAATTTGTCCACCTGCACCGCATGTGGGAATAAAGTAGAGTAGCGTGGTACTTTTGGTGAGTTGATGTCTTTTCTTTCCATATTGGTTTTTGGATGGTTACCGGGTATGCTACTGTCTACCTCCTGACCAAAAGCAATCAGGTTCGAAAACATGGCGATGGCGAAAGTTAGCTTTAATATTGATCCGGTATTCATACGGATTTTGTGTATCGGATGAAAAATCCGGCGCAATACTAGGAATGTGTGGGCCTCAGGTATGTTCCTTAAAGACCAAAGTATTGACTTTAAAGGTCAGTATCCTCAGTAAATCTAAAGTGCTTATTAAGCAGGGAGAAGATATAGGAGTTGTTTTGTCACAGTTCCAACGCAAGCAATTCATTCCCCAGTTTCCGGAATGCGGACTCAATTTTCTTCAATTGCGCAGGACGTGGCTTCTTGAGTCCGGAGGCATAGTGTTGAATCTGCTTTTGGTTGATACCCGTAATACGCTCCAGCGCAGCATTGGTGAAGATACCGCGGTAGAAATTGAGTACACTCTCGGCGTCGAACTTGTATCGCATGGTATATGTCCCATTTCGTAACCATACCGGAGCATCACCATTGTGCAACGCATAGATTTCCATGGACTCCTTCAGATTTTCCAAAGCAGACTGAGGTGTATCACCTGCTCCATATACGCCCTGGAGATCTTCCAGCCAGGCGCCATAGTCATCCGGACCTTTAGACAAGATTGCACGTACTGTTTTCATGGAATCAAGCTATTAATTGGATTTATGTTCTATCAGTTAACCCCATATCCTTCATAATCTTCTTCCGGAGGCCTTCTCCTATTTCTTTAGAACCATGGTAAGGCACTGGATAACGTCGCCCGTCTTTTTCATAGATGTAGTGGCTCCCGGTTGCTCCCACAAATTGCCATCCGGAACTGCTTCGCCGGATGAAGCGGTGAAATGCAGAGTATTTCATCAGGAAAAGATCTGCAATCAGCTTTACTCCTGAGTATGCCCCTTTCTCAAAGGTAGTATTTGTGCTACTAAATGCAATAGGAATTCTAAGCCAAAACGCCCAAATGATTAAGAATTCGGGCTATTTGGGTGGTGAAGCAGGAATACCTGATCAATTGATTGCGCCTTCCATGCCGTGTATGTTATTCTGCTTCTCAGGCGAATCACCAAGCAATAACAGCGGAACGGTTATCTCTTCTCCATTGTCGCATCCATCAACACCCACTGGTCTGGATCGAGTTTAACCGAAGTTGGCTCAACTTCATACTTCAGTGTTATCACCTTTTGCTTGCCATCCAATTCCAGGGTGTGAATCTGTCGGGTCTGGTTGGGTAACTCCACCCCTACCTGGATCGGCATGGCAAACTGACTTCCATCCAGCTGGGTTTGCTCGAGGGTAATAACTAATTCCTTTTTTCTGTTGTCGTAATGCCAGGATCCTTTCACCGATAAGGCACCAGGCTTATACAGCCACTGGTCGAAGAACGCTTTCAAATCCCGGCCGGACGCCAGCTCCATTTCCTCACGGAAGTCTGTCGTGGTGGCATTCAGGTTCTGGTACTTTGCGTAGTATGCCCGGATGCCTTTCCAGAAAGCTTCATCGCCGATCATGCCGCGGAGCATATGCAACACCCAACTTCCTTTCTGGTAGGTGTGTGAACTGGTCACTTTGTTCATGTCCTTCAGATTGTCATGGATGATTCTGTAATCAGGATTCTTGGCTTGAAAGGCATTGACAGTCTTTTGGCTTGAGGCAAGTCCTTTGCGGAATTCATCGCGACCATAGGCATGTTCAATGAACAATAAGGTGAAATAGGTGGCGAAGCCTTCGCTCAACCAGGCGTCATCCCAATCTGATTCAGTGACAGCGTTGCCAAACCACTGGTGGGCAATTTCATGGATCACCACATTGCGCCAACGCTCATTTCGGTCACCTACCACGGAGTTCTCGCTGTAGAGAATGGCCGACGCAGCCTCCATCCCGCCACTCACACTGTTGGATTGAATGTTGGCGAGCTTCTCATACGAGAATGGTCCGACATACGTGCTGTAAAACTCAAGGACCTCGCGCGTTGGTATGGCAAAATCATAAAACCCGGCTTTGCGGTCCTGGTAGTACACCCAGGTGTCAATCGATTTGTGATCAAATGCATCCACGTGCTGCACCGCAAAGCGCGCTACGCCCAAAACGTACAACCAGGATGCAATCGGAACAGACTGTTTCCAGTGGGTGGTGCGCTTTCCATCGGCGATATCGCTTTCCTCAATCAGCAGTCCGTTGGAAACCACCTGATAGTGAGCGGGTGCCGTAACGATAAACTCGCAGGTGGCTTTGTCGTAAGGATGATCTATGACTGAAAGCCAGTTTCGGCCCTTG
>DNZD01000244.1 GCA_003504855.1 Cytophagales bacterium | reverse complement strand
CGGACATACATAAGAAGCACCGGCCTTCATGGCCATATAGGCCTGCTGAAGGGTGTAAACGAGGTGTACGTTCACCAGGAGGTTTTCATTGCGCAGCATGCGGCAGGCGCGAACTCCTTCCAGGGACACTGGAATCTTAAAAACTGTCTTCTTCGGATCGAGACCCAACTTGAGTTGACGATGGGCTTCTTTAACCACTTCTTCGGCCGTATTACCGAGGGCTTCGATCTGAAGCACCGGCACCATTTTGCTCAACTTCACGATGAGGGCGTCAACATCGGTGACACCACCCCGGTGCATGAAGGTAGGCGTAGTAGTAAGGCCGTCGAGAAAGCCCAGCTTAAAGGCTTCTTCAATTTCTTTTAAATCAGCTGAATCGAGGTATAATTCCATGACTAAGTTTGGGTTGGGTTATGCTAACACTACTTGTTTATCGCGATACTTAACTTCTACTGCATGAAGTTCGAGGATTGGCTTCATGAATTCTTCCAGGTCATACACGCACAACTGGCTGGCGGCATCGCACAAAGCTTTGGCGGGCTCGGGGTGCGTTTCGATAAATACGCCGTCCACACCGGCAGCGATACCAGCGCGTGACAATACCGGCAGAAACTCACGTGCACCACCTTTGGTGTCCGCACTCGGGATACCATATTTGCGGATACTGTGGGTGATATCAAACACCACCGGATAGCCAATATTGTTCAGGTGATAAAAACTGCGTGGATCGACCACCAGGTCGTTGTAACCAAAGGTATATCCACGTTCCGTAAGAATGATCTTGTCGTTGCCGGCCTCCTCAATCTTATGTACCGGGTGCTTCATATTCTCTGGTGCCAGGAACTGGCCATGCTTAACATTTACCACACGCCCGGTTTTGGCAGCTGCTACCACCAGTGTTGTCTGCATACAGAGGTATGCTGGAATCTGAAGTACATCAACCACCTCTCCGGCCGCTTTGGCCTGATCGGGATAATGAATGTCCGTAAGCACAGGGAATCCGAATTGTTCCTTGATCTTGGCAAGCATCTTCACGCCTTTATCCAGGCCCGGGCCATCATAGTATTTGGCTGAGCTGCGGTTGTCCTTTTGAAATGACGATTTGTAAATGATCGGCAGGTTCAAACGGGCAGAAACTTCTTTGAGTTTCTCCGCCGTTTTCATCATAATCATCTCATCTTCGATCACGCAGGGTCCGGAGATCAGGAATAGATCTTCCGTGCCGCATGAAATATTACCTACTTGTACGAGTTTCTTCTTCATGTCGCAGTTTTATAGTCTTCTGAATAAATCCTTCACGGTATCCAACGTAACTTTTGTCTTCCAGTCTGTGCCAATCGCATGATTCCACATGTGCTCAAGGCGGATTGACACATGGGCCATGGCCGTAATGGTTTCTTCGCTCCAGTTCTTAGCAAGACCGGTCGGAAGCTTGATGTTGTGTTTGCGCACCATCTCGCTAAACTCCTTCACGCCTTCCGGGTAATAGTCACCCAGGTGTTGAAATGCTACACAGTTGGCATAGCAATGTTTCTCTCCGAGGATTTTGGAAAGGCCATACGACAAGGCGTGAACAATTCCCACTTCTGAATAGGTCAGGCTAAGGCCACCCATGAGGGAAGCCACCATGAGTTTCTCATCGTTCTCGGCCGTCTGGCCTGATTGACTGCCGAGGTAAATCTCGCGGCACAGGGCCAGCGACTGCTCACCAAAGGCTGTACTGTAGGCATTGTTCAGGATACCGTCCCTGGACTCAATGCAGTGGATGTAGGTATCCATACCTGTGTAAAACCATTTGTCGCGCGGTACCGACGCAATCAGATCCGGATCCAGGATCACCTGATTGAACACCGTCCATTCGCATTTGAGGCCCAGTTTCTTTTCCGGGCCGGTCAGTACCGCCGTCATGGAAACCTCTGCGCCGGTACCAGATATGGTTGGGATACCAATATGATACACGCCCGGTTTCTTGATGAGGTTCAGGCCTTGGTATTTCACCGAAGAGCCTTCATTCGTAAACATCAGGGATACCGCCTTGGCGAGGTCCATGATGCTACCTCCGCCAATGCCGACTACGGCTGCCGGAATACCCTTGCTCTGTTTGGTCTGGTCGCGGAGCGTATCCACCTGTACCGTTGTTGGTTCTTCCGGATCAACATCCATGAAGGTAACTACATCGCCGGGTGCAGCCGGAATACGTTTCTCCAATTCTTTTCCTTTGAAATAGTTGTCCACGAGGAACAACACAAACCTATCATTCTCACCGCGGCGCTCATCGACAATCTCTTTCAATTGGTTGAAGCTGCCACGACCGAAGACGGTCTTTTCAATGCCCTTAAAATTCTTATGCATACGCAGTAACGCCCATCGCTTTCTCTACGGACGTTTTGATTTTGTTGGTCAATTCAATCACTTCGGACTCCTTCCAGGTGCAACGAATGCCGAAAGAAATCAATCTGCCGACAACCTCCTGTGATTTGGGCAGCGAGAGTTTGTTATAGTCCTGCGGGCGCTGATAGTGATGCGCTGGCAGCGGGGCCGCAGACTTCAGGTCTTTCAGGTGTCCCCACTGGTTGATGAAGTGGTACATGTTGATGAACCAGTAGTTAAAACCAGAGACACCTTGTTTGCCGAACTCTTCCACCACACGTGCTGCGGCGGCCTGGTCGGGCAACATGAGATTAAGGAAGGTCGCTGAGTCGCCCGCAGGGTCCGGTATGGCTGCAAAACCAACGCCAGGTATTCCTTTCAGGCGATCCATCATCAATTGCTTGTGACTGCGATTTACAGTCTTGATATGGGGCACCTTCCGTGTTTGGGCAGCGCCTACGGCTGCATGCAGTTCGCTGATGCGGTAATTGAAACCCAACACCGGATGCTGTTCCATGCCGCGGTTACTGCCAACATGGTCGTGGCCATGATCGCTGAAGCTATCGGCAAATTTGTAACATTGTTCGTCATTGGTGACGAACACGCCACCTTCGCCGGCAGTGGCAATCTTGAAAAAATCGAAAGAATAGCAGCCGGTTTTCCCAAACAAACCAACTGACGTGCCCTTGTAGGTGGCGCTGAATGCCTGACCGGCATCTTCCACCAGCACGAGGTTATGTTCTTTGACCACCTTAAGTATCTCGTCCATGTTTGCCATCTGTCCGCACATATGCACGAGTACAACAGCTTTGGTCTTGGGTGTGATTGCTTTACGGATGCCTTCTGCACTGAGACATAAGGTTTCATCGATCTCTGCAAACACCGGAATACCACCTGCAAAGATCACCGCCTCCACCGAGGCGATATAGGTAAAGGGGGGCACGATCACTTCATCACCGGCACCCACCCCTGCGGCAGCCAGGGCACAGGACACGGCCGTGGAACCGCTGGAAACCGCGTGGGCAAACCGTGCTCCGGTGATTTTCTTTACTTCATTTTCAAAATCACGGGCTTTCCAAATGTCCTTGCGTTGTGCCTCGTGGTTGTACCGGAACAAAACGCCGGTACTTAATACATCATCTATTTCTTTGCGTTCTTCAGCTCCAAAAAGCTCGCTTCCAGGCATAATTTCCCTATTTAAGGGTGCAAAGATAAGCTAAAAATGGATTTTTTTGGGCATGCGGCATACCCATCAGTCCTGGAGAATACGCATTTCCACCCTTCGGTTTCGCTTGCGCGCTTCGGGGGTATTGGCGTTCAGGATTGGCTGTGTACCACCAAAAGCCTTGGTCTTTACACGGTCTTTGGCCACACCTTTGGAGACCAGGTACTTCTTGACGTTTTCAACCCGGTCCTGTGAGAGTTCCATGTTCTTTTTGGCATCGCCCTGGTTGTCAGTATGTCCTTCGAGCTGAATCACGAGTCGGGTGTCTTCCTTCATCATAGCGACGACTTCATCCAGGCCCTGGAATGATTTGGGATCGATCACCCCCTTGCCCTGCTCGAAGATGAGATGATCCAACTCAATGGTCTCCCCCTTCTTCGTCAACACCAGGTCGCGGGTGATGGTGTGATTGGCATCGACATCCTTCGGGTCGACCAATGCGGTGCCGGGATTATACCCTTCCGCCTCTGCTGTGATGTGATATTTGGATGAGCCAAAAATAGTAAACGTAAATGTGCTGTCGCGGAAACGACCAGTGATGCCCCCGGTAGGATAACTCTTATACAGTATAGATGCCTTCACACCCTTGCCGGTCTTTGCATCCGTTATCTTTCCCTTGACCGTGATGTCCTGCGCAGTGACACTGTGAACAACAAACAAGCAGCAAACAAAGGTGATGGCTTTCATGGCAACAGTAGTTTTTCCAGGTCGAGGTACTTTACGTAGGATGGGCGAATAAAACCAGATACGGGATTATCCAGGTCTGTGATGGTCAGCATGGTGAGGTCCGTGAGAATGAAGAAGATCAACGGCACGAGGATACTATGTTGAGGATTAAACCCGCTGGTGAAGCCGATGAGCACGCCCACCAGCCAGGATCCGACCAACAAAACGATCATAACCAGGGTTGGCGTACGTTCCAGGAAACCGTAACCAATGCGCAAATCGATGGAGTGCAGCATGGCCAACTCATGGGTAATCTCCGCAATATCATCTTCTGCGAAATCATGTTTCGCCAACTCTTTCCACATATCCGTGTATGCGAACTCGGTTTCACGCTGCAATCGCGCGAGGGATAACCGGTCCGCATTGATTGACTCCTTCTTCAGGCCAACAAGCCGGATAACTTTCTGCTTGACCCATGCCTGGGTAGAATCGGGCATTAGCAGGCTTCGGCGGTAGAGATTGCCCAAGGCATCAACATGTTGGTAGATGAGGGTGTTGCGTTCCTTATTCAGGTTACCTGCGGTGAGCAACGCAAACGACAAGAGCAAACCGTAAAATCCGATTATCCCGTTCTCCACCCCACTTGCGCGCCAGGACCTTTCGCGTTTAAGGTAGCGTCGGTGCGCATAAAAGTATCCACCCACAATGCTCGCCAGGAGCACCAGGGTAAACAGGATGGGGAATAATACCGAATGATAAACAGCACCCATCATAGATCCAGTTCAATGGAGTCGCCTACCGTGAATGCTTTCGATTCCGGCTTGCTGCTATTTACGCTTTCCTTTTCCCCGAAGAGGCTTGCTTGCGCGACGGCTTGCTTTTTGGGGACGAGCGGCGGCTTTTTTGGGCTGCTTTTGGGGCTTTCCGCCCTTTTGGTTTCCCCGAATAGGCTTGGCTGGCTGGCTTCTTCCCGATCCGTTTCGGATTTTTTTTTTGACGATTCAGCGTCCTTCGACCCTGTCGTCTTTCCTTTTGGAGATGGTGATTCCACCAGTTCATTCTCGTCGTCTCCCTCTTCGAGACCCGAATCTTCGGGGTCCTCTACAGGTTTCACCTTCACCACCTTGTGCTGTGACAGTCGGTTACCAAGCGCCTTCCAGCCTTTCACATCGATGATGTCTTCCAGGTTCACGACCTCTGTCTCTTTGTCTTTGCCCTTGCCTTTCACCAACTCTACCTCCACTTCCGCTGTATCCGATGTGGTGACATATTCCAGGCGCGAGCCGATGCCCTCTGAAATGAAACCAAACTCCTTGTCGTTGGTGGTCGTTTCAATCTGAAAGCGCTTCACATAATATTGCTTGCTCTCCCCGTCGATATATACGGCCGAGATGACTTTCTTGGGATTGAACTTCTCCACCAGGATCGTTTTCTCCGGCTCATACCGGTTGTTGAGGTCGTAGGATGTAATCTTATAGTTGCCACTTTTGGTGATTGCCAGGATCTGGTCATCTCCATCAAACTTTCCGACATGCTTGCCGCGCTTGTCTTTGTTGAGGCGACCGGATGCTTCATCAAACCACAGGTCCAGGCCGCTCAGGGTCGTTCCCTTCGCTTCCTTGAAATCTACCTTCCGTACAGGGTACTTGGTAATGGTATTTCCCCGGGCTCCACGGCCTTTGATCTCGAGTTCCGAAAAATCAAAATCGAATACCTTCTTCCTGGCCGTGCTGGACTGACTGAGTTTCACTTCTACCACCTCGGCCTCGCCATTGGGGTTCGCGCTCAGGTACTGTACACGGCTGTTCGGATTGCCCTGATCGAGGTTGTATTCCTTGTCCCGGATGATGGCCGGCATGGCAAAACGCTTGGCAAAAGACTTACCGCTCTTGCCGTCGCTGTAGATCATGTTGTAGACCATCCGCTCGTCGCCTTTTTTCCAGATTCCAACGTGCAAAATATCTTTACCCATGAAAACTTTCTCCGAAATCCGGCTTACCAAGGCCTTTCCGTCCCGGCGTATGACAATCACGTCGTCGAGCTCGGAACAGTCGCAAATGAAGGTATCCTTCTTCAAACCCCAGCCTATAAAGCCGTCTTCCCGGTTGACATAGAGCTTCTGGTTGTTGGCAATTACCTCCGTGGCAGTGACGGACTGGAAGCTTCTGATCTCGGTTTTCCGCTCCCGCCCTTTGCCGAATTTATCCAGCAGGTTCTGGTAGTAGGAAATGGCATAGTCTGTCAGGTGTTTCAGGTTGTGCAAAACCTCCTTGAGTTCCTTCTCCAGGTCGCGCAACATTTCGTTGGCCTTGAAGGAGTCGTATTTGGAAATGCGTTTAATCCTGATCTCCAGGAGGCGAAGAATGTCGTCTCGGGTGATTTCGCGATAGAACTGCTTCTTATATGGCTTCAGGCCCTTGTCTGTCGTGCTAATTACCTCTTCAAAGGTTTCGCACTCTTCAATCTGCCGGTAGATCCGGTTCTCAATGAATATTTTCTCGAGGGAAGAGAACAGAATTTTCTCCATCAGCTCCCCTTTTCTTATCTCAAGCTCCTTCTTCAGCAGCTTTACCGTCTGGTCGGTATTGTACTTCAGAATTTCATTCACCTTCATGAACTGCGGCTTGTCGGCGACAATCACACAGGCGTTGGGAGAAATCGAAACCTCACAATCGGTAAAAGCATAGAGCGCGTCGATGGCAATTTCAGGTGAAATGCCTGGCTGCAGGTAGATCATGATCTCCACATCCTTGGCCGTATTGTCCACCACCTGCTTTACCTTGATCTTTCCTTTTTCACTGGCCTTGACGATTGAGTCCATCAAAGAGGAAGTTGTAGTACCATAAGGTATCTCCTTGATTACCAATGATTTCTTATCTACAATTTCGATCTTGGCCCGCACCTTGATCTTACCGCCCCGATAGCCCTGGTCATACTCGGAAAAGTCTGCGATTCCGCCGGTCTG
>DNZD01000320.1 GCA_003504855.1 Cytophagales bacterium | reverse complement strand
AGTTTATCATTCTGAAGCCCAGTTTGCATGGAGGAATAGCTGGCTGCGCGGAGTGGGTCCGGCTGGCAGAAGAGCGACAAACGGGCTGGTGGATGACATCTGCGCTGGAAAGCAGCATTGGCCTTAATGCTATTGCGCAGTTTAGTGCAGAATATCCTATCGATACCCATCAGGGATTAGGCACTGGCATGATCTATACCGATAATATTGCCTCACCGCTCAAGGTAGAAAAGGGCCATTTGAAGGTCGATTCCCAAGAAATTTGGGACCTCTCAGAATTTTAGCTAATATTTTTAGTTATTTACTTGCAAGGAGCAAATTCATGCATTTAATTTGACTAAAATATTTAGCGTATGAAACTAAGGCTTACAAGTAAGCGGCTGGCATCCGGTCGTTTTCAGGTGAATTTTTCGGCCGACGGATTTGAGCAACCGTGTTATGGTTATTTGCTCGCCGACGCCACATCCACTGTTTCGGATGTGGTTAGCAAGATTTCCAGGCATGTTCAGGCGATGCAAACGCGGGACACGTACTTTCAACGAAATCTTTACTCTTTGTCTGCCCGGAATATTCATTCAGGTCGGATCTTAGTGTTTCCAAAATAACAGCCCATGGTGAAGCTCAACGAGAATATCCGATTCCTTCGCAAGCAACTGGCGTTAACACAAGATCAGTTTGCCCAGAAGCTGGACATCAAACGGTCCCTGGTGGGAGCGTATGAAGAGGGCAGGGCCGAGCCTCGATTGGAACTGTTACAAAAGATGGCTGCGCTGGCCGGACTTTCAGTTGATGTATTGATTGGTCGCGATATCAGTCAGCTCAAGGACTATGAGAAGAAGGCAATGGGCACCAAGGAAGTCCTTGTGGTGACTGTTGACGATCAATCTCGTGACAACATTGAATTGGTACCGCACAAGGCCGCAGCTGGCTATTTGAATGGATATGCTGATCCGGAGTACATCAAAGAGCTGCCTCGGTTCAAACTGCCAATGTTGAGCAAAGGCACGTATCGCGCATTTGAAATTACGGGTGATTCCATGCTGCCCATACTTCCGGGTACCATTGTGATTGGAGAATGGGTGGAACATGTGCGTGACATTAAGAGCAGCAAGCCTTACATATTGGTCACACACCGGGAAGGAATTGTTTACAAACGGGTATTCAACTACCTGCAGGAGAATGGAAAACTATTCCTGGTTTCCGACAACAGACAATATGCGCCTTATCAGATAGATGCCACCGAAGTCATCGAGGTATGGAGTGCGAAGGCCTATATCAGCGTTCAATTCCCGGATGTGGCTTCCAAGAATGATATATCGATGGAACAATTGGCCGGCATGGTGATGGAATTGCAACAAGAGATTCATTCACTCCGCAGCGACAAGGGACTGAAGAAATCCTCCTAAGGTTAACAGGAGATTCTTCTTTTTTTGCCAGTAACACCTGTCTGCAAAGGCAGGTGTTATTTTTTTTGGGTGTTACGTATCGTTGAGATCCTATCGACTTTTTGTGAAGCGGTTTCGGTGAACCGTTCCAGACAGATGATGGATTTTGGAATCTCATACCGACTGAGCTTGTGCCCAAGTGCTTGGTGCAATTGAGTCTTCATGTCTTCGGTAAGCTGACCCTCAACAAACAACGTCACAGATTCTCCCAGCAGGGGATCAGGAAGGCCTGCGACAAAGAAACGGTTGTTGAGTCCCAGGTTATCCATCAGGGATTCAACTACCTCTTCCATGTATTCCGCTTGTATTTTCTTTCCGCCGGAATTGATCACGCGGTCTATTCTGCCCAACCAGGCGAATGTATTGTCGTCTATTAATTGCACACGATCATTGGTGATGATGGGTGTTTGCCCCAGATGAGGTGCCCGAATAACCAGGCATTCCCGGTTGTCAGTAGACAGACTTACGGTATTCAAGGCGTGAAAGTGCTGTTGTGGGGTTTTGCCGGAAAGTTGTTGTAGGGCAATGTGCGTGATGGTCTCTGTCATGCCGTAGGTGGCATAAATTTGATTGGTAAAAGTCTTCAGCGCATCCACAGTAGATGCCTGAAGCGGTGCTCCGCCGATAATCACTGTTTTGATTTGTTGCAGGCGTGGAGCACGGGATTGTAGCATGGATACAACCTGATAGGGGACCAGTGCAACAAAGTGTATGGCAGTTTGATCAAGCTGTACGGGGTTGGCTGATGGTTGCTCGAGGATGATATTCATGCAGGTTAGCATACTCCGCACCAGCATCATCGCTCCTGCGATGAGACGAGTATCCAGACACACCAGCGCGTTTTCGCCGGCCTGGAGATTCAGGGCTTCTGCGGACAGATGTGCACTGGCAATCAGTTGACTTCGCGTGAATGAAATCTGCTTGGGGGTACCCGTTGATCCGGATGTTTGAAAAGTAAACTGATCACGTTGCGTGATCCAATCACGGCAGAATTGAATAGCGTCCGCATAGAACGGAGCAGGGGCAGCACGTAAGGCTTCGTCCAGTCTGTCCAGTGAGTACCGGACTCCGTTCATCTCCAGAAACGGACTCATGGATGTTTGCGGGGAGTGACAGTAAGTTCTTTGTATCCGTAAGTAGAATCAACGACACGATCAAAGGTGACGTCGGTTAGTTCTCCGATCACCAACTCGAGTGTTGTGTATACGAGGTTTTTATCCAGCAAGTGGCCACCCACCGTCTTGCCTTGCTCATCGGCTACTGAGATGTGAAGGTGAGCAGCCGTTGCAGTGAACAATCCGGTGAGTGAAACAACTTCAAAATGCCCTCTTTGCAAAACTCCCTTCTCCTGATTGGCGAAGCGGATATGGAATTGTTCCAGACTTCCGACCACAGACAGGATGCACGCCGCTTTCAATTGATGATCGGCAGCAAACTTCATGATGGCCACCTTCACATCTTCATGTGGCTTCAGCCGTAAGGCGTAAGTTGTCATGGCACTTGGTTTTGTCTGTGACATGGCGGATAGGCTTAACAACAATAAGACAACCGTGATTATCCGGTGCATGTGACCTGCTATGGGAACTTGGGAAACTTGGAAAAATCAGGTTCCCGCTTCTCCAAAAAGGCATTTTTACCCTCTTTGGCCTCATCACTCAGGTAATACAATAAGGTAGCATTTCCGGCCAATTCCTGGATGCCTGCCTGGCCATCGAGTTCAGCATTAAACGCACATTTTAGCATGCGGATAGCCAGCGGACTCTTCTTCAGAATCTTGCGTGCCCACGCTACGTATGTTTCTTCCAATTGATCCAGGGGAACAACCTTATTGACGAGGCCCATATCAATGGCTTCCTGGGCGTCGTATTGATCGCAGAGATACCAGATCTCGCGTGCTTTCTTTTGACCTACAATACGGGCGAGGTAAGAAGCACCAAATCCGCCATCAAAACTTCCAACGATAGGGCCTGTTTGGCCGAAGCGTGCATTGTCGGCAGCAATGGTCAGGTCACACACTACATGCAATACATGTCCGCCACCGATGGCCCAACCAGCAACCGCTGCAATAACCGGCTTGGAGATGGACCGGATGATTTTCTGAAGATCCAGCACATTGAGGCGTGGCACCGTGTCCTTACCTACATAGCCGCCGTGCCCGCGCACACTCTGATCACCACCACTGCAAAATGCCTTACCACCTTCACCGGTAAGAATAATCACGCCAATAGAGGTGTCTTCCCGGCAAATGTTCATGGCATCAATCATCTCCTGAACGGTAAGGGGCGTAAACGCATTGTGTACGCGTGGACGATTGATGCTGATGCGCGCAATTCCTTCAAACTGATGAAAGAGAATTTCCTGATAGGTCTTTACTGGTTTCCAGTTGTACTTAAGCTCCATACGTTTGCTTTAGGTTATGTCTAAACTCCTCAAAAATCTTCTTGTTCGCTTCCTGCGAACCTTCTATTTCCAATATGCACGCTTGTTCAGATGCACCGAAGAAGGTTGATAATTCTTCCGAAACATCATAATACGCCAGGTTGAATTCCCGGGCCAGCGAACGGGCATTCAATTTCTGTTCGGTAATGAAAAACTCCGGAGCTTCCGGCTGACGGGCGGGACCATCAATGAGGTTGAATATGATGCCGCCATGGTTGTTGATCAGCACTACCCGCAGGTTGGGTGTAGCGTAGTTATGCCAGAAAGCATTCCGGTCATAAAAGAAGGCAAGGTCACCGGTGATCAATACAACGGGAGCTTTCGTCACCCAGGCATGTCCGGTAGCCGTACTGGTGCAGCCATCAATCCCGCTGGTTCCCCGGTTTGCGTAGACTACAATGTCTTCGCGATCGGCGGAAAGTCCAATGTGATTGGCATAACGCACAGACATGCTGTTGGCCAGATGGAGGTGACATCCTTTGGGAAGGTTTGTCATCACCTGATAAATCAGTTTGAATTCACCGCCATCTTGTTTATCCAAAAACCGTTTTATGGTGGTGCGGGCCAGCGTTTCAAAACTGGTCCACTGCTCTTCATACACTTTGTCACCTTTGGGTATGGTTTGGTGGAGCAGGTGTTGGAAAAACACATTGGCTGCTACCGGTATAATCCGGTTTAGCTGTTGGAACGTATCGGCACTTTCTCCCTGAGCCTGAAGATGCCAATGTTGTTTGGCAGGGTAGGCGCGGAGAAAGAGTTTGAGATTTTTTGCGATGACCGATTTGCCGAATGTGATAAGCAAGTCCGGCTGAAGGGTTGACTTATCTGCAGTTGTCAATTGCCCCAGGAATGCATCGGTACTGCGGCAAAAGAAGGAAAGTCCGTGCAGGTTACTGAGAATATCGCCGGCCATGACCCACGACGTATGCTCATGCAATTGACGAAGTGTCTTAAGCAACGGTGCATCATAGTCTTGCTGACCAGCAACGATCAGTATTCGCCTGAATGACTTGAGTTCGCTGACCAATTCCTGCAATGACGCGTCGGTCAGTGAGCTATGCGGATGCCATTTATCAACGACGCGTACCAGCGTATTGGAGGGCGGGTCAATGTTGTAGAGTGGCTCCCGGAAGGGTGCATTCACATGTACCGGGCCCTGATTATCCGAAGTGGCCAGGTTAATGGCATCATTGATGATCCGGTTGGCATGCCAGCGGGCATCGGGATGAACATAATCCTGGGGAAGTTCGAAGTACTTCTTCACGTGCTTGCCGTACAATTCGCCTTGCCGGATGGTTTGACCATCCAGCTGATCGATCCATTCGGCAGGACGATCAGCGGTGAATACGACCAGCGGAATTTGTTGAAAGTAAGCTTCCGCCACAGCGGGTGCAAAATTGTACGCTGCAGAGCCTGAAGTACACACGAGGGCTACAGGTTGTTTACTGGCCTGTGCTATACCGAGCGCCATGAAAGCGGCACTGCGCTCGTCGCTGATCGTTCGGCAGCGGATCTTTCCATGCCTCGCGAAGGCCAGGGTCAGCGGAGCACTTCTTGAACCAGGACAGAGCACAGCATCCCGGATCCCTTTTCGGTAGCAGAGTTCAATCAGCTGAGGGAGCATGCTGTTCACGGCTGCAAGGTAGGAGGCAGGACTTACTTTTGAATGATGCGGAGCAAAGTGCTCATTTTCATTTCCGTCTCATGCCATTCTTTAAGCGGGTCAGAGTCAGCTAAAACGCCCGCTCCGGCATACAGAATTATTTGATTGTCAAGTATTTGTGTGCAGCGGAGGTTTACATACAGGTTGGATTCCTGCCTGAGGTTCACTGGTCCCAGGTAGCCACTATAGAATTGCCGGTCATAGCCTTCATGTTCGCGGAGGAAGGCGAGACTTGCAGCCAATGGCATTCCGCATACGGCGGAAGTCGGGTGTAACAATTGTAGCATCGTGGTGCCCAGCAACGGGAAGTTGGTGGCCACCATGTCCACATCAAATTCTGTTTTCAGGTGAAGAACGTTGCCAGCCTGAATGGTACTTGGACCTTGTTCTTCGTACTCGCGGAGGCGGATTTTCTTAAAGCAACTGATGATGTATCGCACGACCAATGCCTGTTCCTGAATTTCCTTTTGTGACCAGGCGATTTCGCGGCGGTTCATGCCTTCATGCCAGGCTTGCGTGCCGGCGATCGCTACGGTCTGGAAGTGTTGATCAGGTGTAATACGCACCAGCATCTCCGGGGTGGCGCCCATCCAGGTGCCGAGCGCAGGGCTCGACACTACCGAAACCATGGCGTGGGGATATTGTGCACACAGGGATTGAAATGCTTCCAGCAGGTTGAATGATTCCGGCAGTTCAATCTTCCTGCAACGGGACGGGACAAGTTTCTCGAAATTTCCTGCGGAGACCTGCGCGATACACTGTTCCACCAACAGCGTGTAACTGTTGGTGTCTGCTGACTTCACCACACGACTGGGCGCCGGGTAGAACATCTTTGCGTTGGGACGGCGGTCGCTCACTTCTCGTTGAACGGAAGAATAGGAGAGTTCACCCTGTTCGAATGTGTGGTATTCGTCTGCCGGGAAGAAATACTTGTCGCCAGTGGGATCAAATGGGGCGAAAAGGAAACCGGCAGGTGACTCTTCAAGGTTGGTTTCCTGAATGATGGTAGGGCGATCGGTGGCGAGCAGATGCAGTGTGGTGGTATTGGGCAAACGCCACAATGCATAAGAAGTCTTTTTCTCTACCCAGTCAGGCAATATGCCTGAAAGAAAATCAATCTCGTTTACCCGACGAACGGGTTGAATTGTCTCCATGCAAGTTCTACCGCTTATCAATTACGGCCATCGTTATACGGCTCACACATACCAGATCCTGTTGCTCGTTGGTGATCTTTATCTCCCACACCTGTGTACTTCTTCCAATGTGAAGTGGCCGGGCTGTACCGGTAACAAATCCGCTTCTCACACTTCGCAAGTGGTTGGCATTGATTTCCAATCCCACGCAATACTTGTTTTGATCATCCAGCGTCAGGTGAGCGGCGAAACTTCCAAGCGACTCCGCCAACGCTACAGACGCTCCTCCATGTAACAACCCGAAGGGCTGATGGGTTCTGCGATCGACCGGCATTTTTGCTTCCAGGAAATCATCTCCGATGCGGGTAAGTTCTATTCCCAGGTGTTCCAACAGGGTGTTTTTGAACATGCTATTTACCTGTTCAACAGACACCGGATGGAATAGCTTCTTCGGGGAAGATGACATTAGGGAGAGGATTTGATTTTTCTATATTTGCGCCCGTCTTCGGACACCTCCAAAACACGCCCAAATTAGAAGAAATTGATCTCCCAAAAAATATATTTGGTCAGGCACGGGCAGACTGATTTCAATTTGCAGGGAATCGTACAGGGATGCGGTGTAAATGCATCTATCAATGCGCATGGTCGCCTTCAGGCACAGGCATTTTTTGAGGCGTATCAGCATATTCCATTCGACCGGATTTATACTTCCGAATTGGTGCGCAGTCAGGAGTCGGTAGATGGGTTTCTGAAAATGGGAATTCCCTGGCAACCAATGAAGGCATTGAATGAAATCAGCTGGGGTTATCGGGAAGGTCAGCGTATTACGCCTGAAGAGGATGCGTATTATCGTTCCGTTCTTCGGCAATGGCAGGAGGGCAACACCAACATTCCAATCGAGGGAGGACAGAGCCCGGAAGAGGTGGCCCGGCAGCAACAACCTTTTCTTGAGTTGATCAAAACCAGGAAAGAAGACAAGACCATACTGGTTTGTATGCATGGGCGCGCCATGCGCATCCTGTTGTGTCAGATGTTAAACTATCCGTTGCGATCGATGGATATGTTTGAACATGAGAACCTCGGTTTATACCTCTTGCATCACAACGGCTCTACATTCACCGTTGAGTCTTATAACAACACGCGTCATTTGCAGCGGATGAATGCAGCCGTTGAGGTAAAGAAATAATAAAGACTATTTCTTGAGTTGGTCCAGTGCCGATTTGGCTTTGGAGTCGATCCCGTTTTTGTATTCGTAATTTGGGTAGCTCAGGGTCTTCTCGAAGTATTTTCTGGCACCCGTCGCATCCCCTTGACTTTGAGCAATATAGCCCAGTTGGAGAGCGGCATTGGGCGCAAAATACCAGGGTTCATCTCCGGTGGCCTCGATGGTCTGCTGGTACAATATTTTGGCGTTGACCAGGTCTCCAGTCTTGTGCGCCAACCGTGCCCGGCGGTACAACCATTCTGCATGGTCTTTCGACTTCGCTATGTCGTTGGGAGTGATGGTTTTCAACATTTCACGGGCTTCCTTATAATATCCGCCATCGGTAAAGAACCGGATCTTCAATATTTTGGGATTGGGGAACGTAGTCTCTTCGAGCATCGCCGCTGCATACTTGTCCGGGTCGGCGGCTGTACGGCCAGTCTTGCGCGCAATGTCAAAGTTCTTCCGGGCTTCACCGGTATTGCCGGAGAGGTAATAGCAAAGCCCGATCTTGTAATAGGTGTCCTTGCGGTAACTCTGACTTTTGTAGCCTTTGAGGAAACGCTGGTAGGCGAGGATGGAGGGAACATAATCACCACGCTGCATCAGGGCTTCAGCGCGGAGGTATTCAATGTAGTCCATGGGAAGTCCCTGCGGCTTGGTGTCCAGCGCCCGGATGAGTCGAAGAGCTTCTTCACTCTGCGAGTCTTTCATCAACATGTTGATGCCGAGAAATAGCAAGAGCCGGTTGTCAGGTTCTTTCTGCAATATCTCCTGAAAGCCGCGGGCCGCCTCACTGAATTCCTGGTTGATGAATCCTTTGATCGTAAAGTACAGGATGGTGGCTTCCTGGTTGAGCGAAGATTTGGACAGGCGGAGTTCTTCCAGTTGTTTTTGTCCCACCTTGACAGATCCTTTCATGCCCAGCAATCCCATAAACCATTGGTACTTGTCGGGCACCGAACCCACCATCACCTGGATTACACCATACGTCTTTTTTATGGGTACGAACGTTGGATATTTTTTCAGGCATTCCTGGGTGTATTTGTAAGCCTGACGGATGGCCAACACTGCATTTACCTCCTGGCTGAGGTTCAGGAAATTGAACCCGCGCTGCAGACTGAGTTCGGCCTGGAGGAAAATGGTCTCTGCCGATTCAGGCATGCGGCCTAGTTTCTCGATGCGGTCTTTGAACCGGTCGTTGACTTTGTCAAATCGCTTTTCATCTTCGGTGATGAGAATGTCCACGGTCTCCAGCAGGCTTTGCACATATAGGGTATGCAATTCCTGACCTCCTTTGAAGGTGGCCAGTTCATTGTAGGCCTGATCGGTC
This sequence comes from Cytophagales bacterium, assembly GCA_003504855.1. Classification (GTDB taxonomy): domain Bacteria; phylum Bacteroidota; class Bacteroidia; order Cytophagales; family Cyclobacteriaceae; genus ELB16-189. The sequence goes on along the minus strand of DNZD01000320.1, from coordinate 562 downwards.
TGGAGGTTGAGCACCATCTTATAGATGCGATCGAGTGCCGGGTCGAATGTCCACACGTTGTCAGCAGCAAATGCAGCCGGGGTGAACAGCAAAAAAAGGCAAACACGGAGTGCTGCCTTTCTTGCAAGAGATATAAGGCCTGGTTTAGCCAACTTTCTTGGTACGACGAACCGGAGCTGCCTTCTTAGGCTTTACTTCCTCTTCCATGGACTCCATGTCCACATCGGCCAGGATACGACCGGAGTGCTCATCGATAACAATCTTCTTCTTCTCGCGGATTTCAGCGATTTTCTGGGGAGGGATGATGATGTTACAACCTTCTGCAGCGCCACGCACCACACGCACCACGGCAAGTCCGTTGGACAGGTTGTTGCGCAGCCGTTCGTAGTACTTCAGGAATTTGTCTTCAATGCGCTTGGCAGCCTTTTCACGCTCAGCCAGCAACTTCTTCTCTTCTTCCTGGCTCTCGCCAGAGATTTCTTCCAGCTCGCTTTTCTTGGTGGTGAGGTCTTCGCTGCGCTCTTTGATCAACGCTTCAATCTTCGTGATCTCGCCCTTCTTC
>DNZD01000217.1 GCA_003504855.1 Cytophagales bacterium | reverse complement strand
ACCCGCCCGTTTGGTTGAAACCGGTGCCACGGAAAATGAAATGCGCTTTTCGGACGGCTGCTTCTCCTCGACCGAAATATTAAAAGTTTTGACAATGATTTCGAGTAAGTCGGTTTGGGAGGCCAGGGACCGTTGAGCGCGCACATCTGATGCGAGCATGGCGATAAAAACCAATGACAGTGGCCACCTCATAAGCTTGCAAGTTACGAGGTGTTGGTTCTGGTAGTGTCATGCCACAAAAAAAATGAGCGACCCGGGGGCCGCTCATGGTATGAATAGTATTGAAAATCAGATCACTTCTTCTTTTTACGTGCCACTTTTCGGGTGATCTTACGGGCCGTCTTCTTGGCAGCTTTACGCACCACCTTCTTTACCTTTTTGGCTTTCTTAGCTGGCTTAGCCTTCTTTGCTTTCTTCGTTTTCTTCGCAGGCTTCGCTTTTTTAGCTGGCTTGGCTTTCTTGGCTGTTGCGGCTTTCTTCGCAGCTGCGATGGTCTTGGCCATCAGGTTAAGGGCAGATCCGGCTTTGAACCATCCAATCTGTCCGGCATTGTAGGTATGATTTACCTTGATGCTTTCCTTGCTGCCGTCGCTATGGTTTAGCACTAATGTGAGTTGCTTTTCCGGTGCAAATGCGGTGAGGTCAGCAAAGTCGATGGTATCATCTTCCCTGATCTTATCATAGTCGGCTTCATTGGCAAACGTGAGGGCCAGCATGCCTTGCTTCTTCAGGTTGGTTTCGTGAATGCGGGCGAAAGACTTCACCAGAATCGCACGGATACCGAGGTGACGGGGCTGCATGGCGGCGTGTTCACGGGATGAGCCTTCACCATAGTTCTGGTCGCCCACCACGATAGAGCCGATGCCGGCTGCTTTGTAAGCGCGTTGTGTGGCAGGGACCGGACCGTATTGACCGGTCAACTGATTCTTAACGGAGTCAGTCTTCTCGTTGAAGAAGTTAGTGGCACCGGTAAGCGTGTTGTCGGAGATATTGTCGAGGTGGCCGCGGAAGCGCAACCAGGGACCGGCCATTGAAATGTGGTCAGTGGTACACTTGCCTTTGGCTTTAATCAACAGCTTAAGACCGGTCCAGTTCTTGCCGTCCCAGGGAGCAAAAGGAGTGAGGGCCTGCAGGCGCTTTGATTTGGGATCGATCTTCACCACTACCTTGCTGCCATCTTTGGCAGGAGCGAGGTAGCCGGGATCTTTTACATCAAAGCCCTTGGGCGGGAATTCAACACCTTTAGGCTCATCCAGCTTTACGGCCTTGCCGTCTTCGTTGGTCAGGGTGTCTTTCAGGGGATTGAATGTAAGGTCACCAGCAATTGCGAATGCCGTGGTAATCTCAGGTGAGGCGACAAAGGCATGGGTATTCGGGTTGCCGTCATTGCGTTTCGCAAAGTTGCGGTTGAACGAGGTAATGATGGAGTTGCGTCGGTTCGGATCATCGGTGTGCCGTGACCATTGACCGATGCAAGGTCCGCAAGCGTTGGCGAGCACGACGCCGCCCATCTTTCCGAAGATGTCGAGGTAGCCATCGCGTTCAACGGTGTAGCGCACTTTCTCTGAGCCCGGTGTGATGGTGAACTCTGCTTTGGCCTTCAGCTTCTTATCGACGGCCTGCTTGGCGAGCGACGCGGAGCGGGTGATGTCCTCATATGAGGAGTTGGTACACGATCCGATCAAACCTACTTCCAGACGCGCAGGCCAGTTGTTGGCGCGCACTTCTTCGGCAAACTTTGAAATGGGTATTGCTCGATCGGGGGTAAAGGGTCCGTTCACATGTGGCTCGAGCGTAGACAGATCGATCTCATACACTTCATCGAAGTATTTCTTAGGGTCAGCATATACTTCAGGGTCACCAGTAAGGTGATCTTTTACGGCATCAGCAAGTTTGGCGACCTCTGCGCGGTCGGTGCCACGGAGGTATTCTGCCATCTTCTCATCATAACCGAATGTAGAGGTGGTGGCACCGATCTCAGCACCCATGTTACAGATAGTGCCTTTGCCGGTACACGACAAAGTCTTGGCGCCAGGACCGAAATACTCAACGATGGCACCCGTGCCACCTTTTACAGTGAGGATACCAGCTACTTTTAGAATCACATCTTTGGAGGAAGTCCAGCCGCTGAGTTTGCCGGTGAGCTTAATACCGATCAGCTTGGGCCACTTAAGTTCCCAGGCCATTCCGGACATCACGTCAACTGCATCAGCGCCACCAACGCCGATGGCGAGCATACCAAGACCACCAGCGTTTACGGTGTGGGAGTCGGTACCAATCATCATACCGCCAGGGAAGGCGTAGTTTTCAAGTACCACCTGGTGGATAATGCCGGCGCCTGGTTTCCAGAAGCCGATACCATACTTGTTGGATACGGACTCCAGGAAGTTGAATACTTCGCCAGAGGCATTTACTGAATCAGCCAGGTCTTTCTTGGCGCCATCTTTGGCGAGGATCAGGTGGTCGCAGTGTACCGTTGAAGGGACAAGCACCTTGGGAATGCCGCCGGACATGAACTGGAGGAGGGCCATTTGGGCCGTTGCGTCCTGCATGGCTACGCGGTCCGGGGCAAAGTCTACATATGATTTCCCACGGCCGAAGACCTGGAGGGCCTGGTCGGCATGGAGGTGGGAGAAGAGGATCTTTTCCGAAAGCGTCAGGGGTTTACCCACGGCTTTACGGGCTTTGGCAATCCGGCCCGGCAATGCTGCGTAAAAGGCCTTGATCATGTCGATGTCAAATACCATAGTAGTGTGTTTTTTCAACGGTTAGGGTGCTAAGCTACGGAAGGTTAGGGCATGAATCAAAGCAAAAAACCCTCCGAAGAGGGCTCTATGCTTCAAAAATTGACATCTTGGCTACCGCCGCGATCAAAGATTGGACTGGCGGCTGTTGATGAAGTTCAGGAATTCCCTTTTGGTATTCTCTTCCAGAAACTTGCCGGAGAAGTAGGCCGTGCCTGTTTTGCTGTTGGTATCTCCTACGCCGCGCATAGCCACGCACATGTGGTTGGCGTCCAACACCACACCCACGCTTTCGGTTTGCAGGATGCGCTCCAGGTCTTTGCCGATCTGTACAGTGAGTCGCTCCTGCACCTGAGGGCGCTTGGCGTAATACTGTACGATACGGTTGATTTTCGAAAGTCCGATCACCTTGCCGGAAGAGAAATAGGCTACATGTGCCCGTCCGTAGATGGGAACGAAATGGTGCTCGCAGTGGGAATAGAAGGTGATCTCCTTTTCCACAAGCATTTGATTGTAGTTGTATTTGTTCTCGAACAACTTTGTTACCGGACGGTTCTTCGGATTCAATCCACTGAACACTTCCTTTACATACATCTTTGCCACCCGTTTGGGGGTGCCGGATAGGCTGTCGTCAGTCAGGTCGAGGCCGAGCGTCTCCATGATGGACTTCACGTGCCCCTCGATGCGTGCAATCTTTTCGTCATCCGAAAGATCAAACGCATCCGCACGCAACGGTGTGCTCCACGAAGAAGCAGCATGGTCGTCTTCAGGGT
>DNZD01000365.1 GCA_003504855.1 Cytophagales bacterium | reverse complement strand
AAAATCCTCCTGAAATATCCCCGCTTCACCGGCCTTAGGCGCCAGCCAGCAATAGTGCACCATGCCATTGGTTACCGCTACATAGCGTGCACCCACCGTCATATTGTACATCCCCGCCTGGTTGAAAGCATTTTGGCTGAGTTTGATGTCCGGGGACTTGCATTCGATGAGCATCCACGGCTTGCCATTGCGGTCGAACACGAGGATATCTGACCGCTTCTGCATGGTGTTATAGGCGAGACTGCCTTCAATACGAAATAACGATCTGGGGTAGTTGTGATTGACGATCAGGTAGTTGATGAAATGCTGACGAACCCATTCTTCAGGGGTGAGTACAACAAATTTTTTGCGCACTCCGTCAAAAATCCAGACCTTGCCGTCCAGTTTTTTAATTTTGAAATCAGCAGCCGGAAGGTTCAGGGGCTTCATCCAACAAAAATAGACGAAAATCCCCGACCGAGGCCCACGCTTAAACCACCTACCCATGAAAACGAAAGAACAGATTGTCGAGAATTGGCTTCCCCGCTACACCGGACTTCCCCTGGATGCCTTCGGAGAGTATATCCTGCTGACCAACTTCGACAATTATGTGAAGAAGTTTGCCGAATGGCATAACGTAGAAGTTCATGGGCAGGATAAAGCCATGCGCAGCGCCACCGCCAACGGCATTACCATTATCAATTTTGGTATGGGAAGTCCCAATGCAGCTACCATCATGGACTGCTTGTCAGCGGTAAAGCCCAAAGGGTGTCTTTTCCTCGGCAAGTGCGGTGGCCTCAAAAAGAAGAACGACCTCGGTGATTTTATTCTTCCGATTGCCGGTATCCGTGGTGAAGGTACTTCCAACGACTACTTCCCGCCTGAAGTGCCCGCGCTTCCGGCATTTGCGTTGCAGAAGGCCATCTCTACTACCATCCGCGACTACAACCAGGACTATTGGTCCGGCACCGTGTATACCACGAACCGCCGTGTGTGGGAATGGGACGAAGACTTTAAGCAATACCTGATCAAGATCCGCGCCATGGCCATCGACATGGAAACGGCTACCATCTTCTCTACGGCCTTCTACAATGAAATTCCCGCCGGTGCTTTATTGCTGGTGTCTGACCAACCGATGGTACCGGATGGCGTGAAGACGGAGGCCAGCGACAAAGTGGTTACAGCCAGCTACGTAGACCTTCACCTGAAGATCGGGATCGATTCCCTGAAACAGCTGATCAACAATGGTGCTACGGTAAAGCACCTGCGCTACTAACCCACCCGTTCTTCGGGCCGATTAGACACCGTTACCCGCGACAGCAAGGCGAGTCCGATGATAAAGAAAATCATCAGGGCCAGGGTGCTGTTGCGCATGCTGCCCGTGAGGTGCTCAATGAGGCCATAAGAAAATGTCCCGAGCACAATCGACATGGAGAATGTGATGTCGAAGAAGCTGAAATAAGAAGCGTGGTCGATGGAGTTCTCGGGGAGCAGTTTGGAATAGGTGGCCCGCGACAAGGACTGGATTCCTCCCATCACCATACCCACCAGGGTAGCCAGGGCATAGAATTCATATTCATTGGTGGTCAGGTAGGCCATCACACAAAAGAATATCCAGATCAGGATCATCGTCACCAGCGAATACTTGTTGCCTTTGCGTTTAGAGAGGTTTGCAAAGAGGTGCGCCCCAAACGATGCCACGAGTTGGATGATGAGTACGGTGATGATGAGTTTATTGGCATCGAGATTCAGTTCTTTGGAACCAAATGTGGCGGCGAGGTACATCACCGTTTGAACACCCATGTTGAAGAAGAAGTAGGCACCGAGATAGCGCTTGAGATTGGGGTACTGCGAAAGGCTCAGCCACACCTTTTTCAGCTCGCGATAGCCATTGAACAGGACGCGGCCGGTAGGGCGTTGGTTGAGGGGATTGTCCGGCAGGCGACGGAAGGTGATCTGGGAAAAGCCAATCCACCATATGCCCACCAGCAGGAAAGAAAACCGCACTGACGTGCCTTCATCCGGGAAGCCCAGTTGCTTCCAATAGGTCATGGTAGCCAGATTGGCCACGAGCAGAAGGACGCTGCCGTAATATCCCATGGAGTAGCCACGGGCACTCACGCGGTCAACCTGGTCTTCAGTGGCGATCTCCGGCAGGTAGGCATCATAGAACACCACACTGCCTGCGTAGCCAATGCTGGCCAGCATGGAGCACAGGATACCCCATTCCACATTCTTGCCGGTAAAGAAGAACAGGCCGATGCAGGACAGTCCACCGAGGTAGACAAATGCCTTCATGAATGGCTTCTTGTTGCCCGTGTAGTCGGCGATGCCCGACAGCAGGGGCAGAAAGGGTGCGATGAGCAGGAACGACAGCGAGAGCGAGTATGAATACAATACCGAGTTGACGATGGGGAAGCCAAAGAACGACACCACGTCACCGGAGGTCTCAGTAGTTGTTACGGCCTGGTAATAGATGGGAAAAATGGTTGAGGTAATGACCAGGGAGTAGACCGAGTTGGCCCAGTCGTACATGCACCAGGCGCGGATGGTTTTGGGGTCGTTGAGGGTGTGGGTGGCAGGTAGGTTCACTGTTGAAAGATATTCAAAATTTTGCCTGCGAGGTTGGTTTACGGGGCAAAAGAAAAGCCCCTCTGTTGGAGGGGCTCTCTTTCATGAAATAAACAATTCGATTAATTAAACGTCGCCTTTTTCTCCATGGTGTTGTAGAGAATTTTGCGGGCGTTAGCGAGGCGCAATTCAGTTTCCACATCAGCGATAATTCCGCGCTTGGCTTCATTATCCACTTTGAGTGATACGGTCAACTGGTCGCGTTCGTTTTCGGGGAGCATATCCTTCTGGCGGCTTACCCACAGGATGATATCCTTAGGTTCGATGAATACATCATCAGCCTGGATCTTGGCTTCTTTACCAAACTGTTCCGTCTTCTTGGGCTCGCCGATATACAGGTTCGTCACGAGCGTCTTGCGGTGCATTTTACGGAGCTGGGTAGCTTCCGGAACGCGCTGCTGTACGTCGATAGCCGTTTCGCGGAGTTCGGTTGTCACCATGAAAAAGAACAACAACATGAACACTACGTCGGGCATGGACGATGTCGGGATGTCCTGCTTAACGGTGGCTTTTTTCTTAAACTTTGACATACGTTTCGTTTGGTTTAGTTACCAACTTTCGTTGGTTCAGCAATAGAAACAGACATGGGTATACCCTGGCGTCCGCGGTCATAGATCGCTTTCTTGGCAGGGTCACCGGGATCAGATGCAGCTTCGCGGAATTCCTTGTTGCTTACACCGGCTTGCTCGGCATAGATATCGTAGTAAGCACCCTGGATGATATCCAGGATCTCGATAAACTTCCGGTGGGTAGTACCACGGTCCGTTTTGAACGATATGATTGCCTTTTCCGGTGAATCAGACATGGTAGGATCAGCGCCGCGATTAAGAATAAACTTCTTGATCTGGTCTTTGAGTCCTGACACATCCGACATAGGATTTCCTTCCACCAGCAACGCATCCGAGGAGTTCACCTGTATTTTGAACATGTTGTGCTCCTGAATCTTTACATCTTGTTGCTGAGCCTCCGGCGGCGGCGGGAGCTGAATACTCAGACCGCGGTCGTTGGAGATGGTGGTCGTCACCAAGAAGAATGTCAACAGCAGGAACGCGATGTCCGCCATTGAAGCATTTGGAATTTCTGGAGTAGAGCGAGGCATTATTTAAAAGCTTTAGCTATTTCGGAATAGATCATACCGATAATGGCGATCACCAGCACAAAGTAGAACATGGTCAAACCTGCACCAATCATCTTTGAGCTGAATTCCGTCGTCACACCGAGTGCCTGATACTTGGGGGTAAGTTCACCGCCTGCCAGTGCGTAGGCAATGCCGAACAGAACCACCAGTACACCCAATGACATACCAGACTTGGCAATCTCCTTGGGATTCTTGATTGCATGGAGTACCGGGAACAGTACTGCTGCAATGGCTGCTCCGAAGAGCAACAGGTAGCCCAGATATAATCCTATATCCAGACCCGCATTTTGGAAAAAGCCGTCCATAATTACTTACCTCCGTTGAGTTTGTGCTTCACCAGCAAATCGATGAGGGAGATAGAAGCATCTTCCATACCGTTTACCAGGCTATCGATTTTAGACACCATGTAGTTGTACAACACCTGGAGCACCATACCTACGATAAGACCCCCTACGGTCGTGATAAGAGCCACTTTCATACCACCGGCAACAACCTGGGGAGAAATATCACCAGCTGCCTCGATAGCGTCGAAAGCTTCCACCATACCCACAACCGTTCCAAAGAATCCGAGCATAGGTCCGAGTGAAATGAAGAGGGAGATCCAGATCAAACCGCGCTCGAGTTTACCCATTTCAACACCACCGTAAGACACTACTGATTTTTCAACCATGTCAATGCCTTCAGAGGCGCGCATCAGACCTTGTGTAAAGATCGAGGCGATAGGGCCGCGGGTGTTTTTAGTCACATTCTTGGCTGCTTCTACGCCACCTTTTGCGAGGGCATCTTCAATCTGAAGCAACAATTTCTTTGTATTGGTGGTAGCCAGGTTGAGGGTAATAACACGCTCAATGGACACGGCCAGACCCAAAATCATACAGATCAGGATGGGCCACATGAAAGGCACACCACCTTCAATGAATTTTTCTTTCAATACTTGGTGAAATGACTGTTCTTCGACGGCAGCGGCGTCATCAGCAGGCTGATCGGCCACAACGGCCTCAGCAGGTGCCGGCTGGGCAGCCTTGGTTGTATCCTGGGATTCCTGAGCTGTTGCAGCCAGAGATCCAAAAAGCAGGATCGCGAAGAAAGCGAGAAGAGCGAATTGTTTTTTCATGGTTTAAGGTTTAAGTCTAGGTCTTGAAGTGGCCAAAATTAAAGTTTTTGTTCATTTCTAAACAAAAAATAGAACTTTTTTACATGAAAAAACTCCGATTTATCGACAAGCGTACACCTATAAACCGCACAACTCCGAAAAGTCACTGTGGAAACTGTCTTTTCGACTATTTTCCATTTCTTTGTGGGCTTTTTTAGGAGAGGTGTCCGAGTGGTTGAAGGAGCACGCCTGGAAAGTGTGTATACTCGAAAGGGTATCGCGGGTTCGAATCCCGCCCTCTCCGCCAAACAAAGCCGCCGCGTTAGCGGCATTTTTGTTTATGAAGAGCTTGCTAGCCGTCTCGGCTAAGCAAGCGATGAATAAACAAAAATGTAGCCCCGAGTCATCGGGGCGTGGATTTGTTTGAAGCCTCCCCCACAACGGGATCACGTCAGTAATCCCGCCCTCTCCGCCAAACAAAGCCGCCGCGTTAGCGGCATTTTTGTTTTATGAGTGCGAAGCAGCCGTCTCGGCTAGCGAAGCACGAGGAAAACAAAAATGTAGCCCCGAGTCATCGGGGCGTGGATTTGTTTGAAGCCTCCCCCACAACGGGATCACGTCAGTAATCCCGCCCTCTCCGCCAAAC
>DNZD01000251.1 GCA_003504855.1 Cytophagales bacterium | reverse complement strand
TGAAAAATCTACCGGCTTTGAAGGCCTTGCTGGCCACTCCCGGCAACATTGCCATCGTCACGCATTTCAAGCCGGATGCTGATGCGCTGGGTTCATCCCTGGGATTGGCTGGTTTCCTGCGCCGAAAAGGCCACCAGGTAACCGTAATTACCCCCAGCGACTATCCTGCCTTTTTAGCCTGGATGCCTGGAAACGAAGGTGTGATTGCCGTTACTCCTGATTCAATAGAATCTTTCCAACGCGCGAGGCATGTCTTTGTTAACGCGGATATCATTTTTTGTCTTGATTTTTCAAGCTTGAAGCGAATTGATGCACTCGAATCAATCGTACGGGAAGCCCGGGCGACCAAGGTGCTTATTGACCACCACCTCGAACCAGAACAATTTGCACAGTTTGAGCAGTGGGATACCAATTCAGCCTCCACCGCTGGCCTGGTATTTCAATTGATCGAAGAAATGGGTGAGAAGCACCTTATCGACGCTGACATTGCCAATTGCCTGTATTCCGGTCTCATGACCGACACGGGAGGATTCCGCCATTCAAACACCCGGCAACAGGAATTTCAGATCGCAGCTGAATTGACAGCGTTGGGCGCTAATCCCAGCCGGGTGGCCAAAGAGATTTACGATACCAATTCCATCGAGCGTCTAAAACTCACGGGCTTTGTACTGGGGACAAAACTTCAGGTCATTCCAAAATACCACACCGCCTATATCACCCTGACTTCTGAAGAGCTGAAACAATTTGGATCCCAAACTGGAGATACCGAAGGATTGGTGAACTACGGCCTGTCTATCAAGGGCATTAAGCTGTCGGTGCTGATGTATGACCGAAAACACGAAATAAAACTTTCATTCCGTTCGTTGGGAGATTTTTCGGTGAACGAACTTGCGCGGAAACATTTTGAGGGTGGGGGCCATCGCAATGCGGCAGGGGGTATGTCTAAACTGCCGCTGGAAGCGACCCTGGAAAAATTTATTGCCCTGCTCCCGGAATACGAAAAACAACTTGCATCCAATTCTTAAATAAATCCCAATCATGAAAATTTCTTATGTAATGCTGGCGGTTGTCGTGCTTTGCGCAGCCTGCTCCAAATCACGCAAATCACCGAACGGCATCGAAGTATCGGTGGTGCGCGAAGGTGTGGGTGAATATGCCGTCACCGGGCAGTACCTGCTGCTGAATATGTTATATAAAGACTCCAAAGATTCTGTTTGGGATGATACCCGCCGCCGGACCCTGCCCATGCTGTACATGGTACCTGATACCGCAGGGATGAAGGCAGAAAAGGGAATTGAAAATGTCTTCCGTGTGTTGAAAAAGGGTGATAGTGTTATTGCGAAGGTGACCGCCAAGTCATTTTTTGAAAACAGCATGCAGCGTGAACTGCCCCCTGAGATCAAACCGGAAAGCGAAATCACCTTTTACTTCGGTGTGCAGGATGTAATCGACCGGGAGAAAATTGGTGACTTTATGCAGGGACTGAGGGACAAACAGCTGGTGGCCGATACTACTGCCATCCGCGAGTACCTGAAGAAAAACAATATCAATGCCATTACCGATCCCAGCGGCGTGAGCTATGTGATCACCAACGCAACCGTAGGCGAACATCCCAATGCAATGTCTACCGTTGTCTTTCGCTATAAGGGTTCATTCCTCAATAACAATGAGATGTTTCAGGAGTCAACGGACCCCGTTGAGTATCCGTTGAGTAACCTGATCCGTGGTTGGCAGGCCGTATTCCCCCAATTCGCAAAAGGCACCAAGGCAACCTTGTACATCCCCTCAAGCCTGGGGTATGGTCCCAATGGATCGCCGCCCCTCATTCCGGCAAATGCTAACCTGATTTTTGAAATTGAATTAGTTGATTTTAAATAACATTAACATAAACGCTGTATGAACCTGATGAAGAAGGGTGTGGTGGGTTTACTCCTGGTACTGGCAGCCTGCAGCACCGACAAAACACTAAGTACCGAAGAGCAGTTGGCCAAAGATGTGGCCACCATCGACAAATACCTGGCAGACAACAACATCACGAACGCCATCAAAGATGCCAGCGGATTGCGGTATGTAATTACCACGCCTGCCCCGGCGGGTGCCAAGATCCCGACGCTTGCCAATGGCATCAGTGTAAAGTATGTTGGTAAATTGATGAGCACCGGAGTCGCATTCGATTCGCACCCCACGACCGCTGTCAATTTTGGTACCCTGGCAGGCCTTATTAAAGGGTGGCAGATTGGCTTTACCCAGTTTGGAAAAGGCACCGTGGCGACCCTCTACATTCCTTCAGGCCTTGGATATGGCACTGTGGGTTCGCCGCCAGCGATCCCGGCCAATGCCAACTTGATTTTTGATGTTACCCTGGTAGATGTGAAATAATGAAATCGTTGTGTTTCGCCACGAACAACATGCACAAACTTGAAGAAGTGCGTGCTGCTCTTGGCGAAACATTCCGAATTGTAACCCTGGCGGAGATCGGATGTACGATTGATTTGCCGGAGACCCAGCCCACCATTGAGGGCAATGCCCTTCAGAAGGCACGCTATGTGCGCGACCATTTCCACGTTTCCTGTTTTGCGGATGATACCGGCCTTGAAGTGGATGCCTTGCAGGGCGCTCCTGGCGTCTATTCGGCCCGCTATGCAGGACCCCAACGCAATTCTGATGATAACATTGATCTTCTCCTGAGGAACCTTGATACCTCCCGCAACCGGTCAGCCCGGTTCAAAACCGTGATTGCTCTCGTGAACGGGGGCGAGGAGCACCTCTTTGAAGGCGTGCTGGAAGGCAACATCCTGCGGAAGAGACAGGGCAACGGTGGCTTCGGCTATGACCCTGTTTTTCAGCCGATAGGACAAACCATTTCACTGGCCGAATTGTCGATGGATCAAAAGAACCAGATTAGTCATCGGGGGATGGCCGTTCGGAAGCTGGTCAATTTTCTACGCGCGCGGTAAATCATTTTCGCTTTTTGTTTCCGATTTTGCGGAAATATGAAACCCTCCGCTAGGCCCTTCACCATTGGTATCACTGGCGGCAGTGGCTCCGGCAAAACATTTTTCCTCGAGGGACTTTCCAAGCACTTTGCAGCAGATCAGCTCTGCCTCATTTCCCAGGACAATTATTACAGGTCCCGTGAGTTTCAGCCGGTCGATCCCAATGGTTTCCGCAACTTTGATTTACCGACGTCCATTGATCGCGAAGGATTTCTGGCGGATGTCCTCAAACTCAAGGCTGGAGAGGATGTGGTGAAGATGGAATACACGTTTAATAATCCGCTGGCTGAACCGAAGATGCTCACTTTCAAGGCGGCACCTATTATTGTCGTGGAGGGATTGTTTGTGCAGTACTTTGATGAGATTGCCAGTGAACTTGACCTGAAAATTTTTGTGGAAGCTAAAGACCATGTTAAGATGAGCCGACGGATTCGCCGCGACCAATCTGAACGGGGTTATGACCTGACCGATGTTTTATACCGCTATCAGCACCATGTCATGCCGATCTATGAGTCGCTGATTGAGCCGCTGAAGCATTCGTGCGACCTGATCATTCCCAACAACCATCATTTCAGTCGGGCATTGGCGGTATTGGTGGGCTATCTCAAAGGACTGGAGGCGCTTTCTCCCAGAAAGGGCTGACTTGCAAAATAGGCCCCCTTTTCTACCTTTGCAGGGCTCTATGATAAAAACTGCGTTTTCGAGGAAATTGATGCTGGCAGCCGGGGTTCTGGCCGCTATGGTCATCCTCTTTTCGCAGGCTTTCGAAAAGGAGACCAGTACCCTGATCTCCAGACTCAAACCAGCCAAAACGGAAAAACAAGACGCGGCACGCGAGGACCACAAGGTCATCACGCCGGCCTCCACCGATGCGGTGACTTCCGGACAGGCCGTTCAAACGCCCGAAACGGATGCCAATTTCATCCGCGAAATTGTACAGGACGAGCAACCTGCTTCTGAGACCCCTTCCGTTCATCAGACATTTCTGGTTGACTTTTTCAAGACACTCTTCCGTGTCTACATCGCCCCACAGGCGCCCTAATCTTCACTTGACTCATCGTTTACTGACCTGTTGCATGGCAACAGAGCCGGGTAGTTTTATTTTCCCTTAACCAATAATCTATTATGCGTAACAAAGGAGTTGTAGTGGTATTGACCATCCTCATTACCCTACTGTGTGTTTATTACTTGTCATTCACCTTCGTTTCCCAGCGGGTAACTGAAGAAGCAATCGTCCATGCCACTGATAAGGCTGGCAACATCAGCCTTAGCAAGAAGCAAGCCTACATGGATTCCCTCTGGAACCTGCCGGTTTACAACCTGTTTGGTGCGGAGTATACCTACAAGGAAGTGAAGGAAAATGAATTGGGATTGGGCCTTGACCTGCAAGGCGGTATGCACGTGGTGCTGGAGGTATCCCCATCAGAAATCATCCGAGGACTTAGCAATGATGGTCAGGATCCTGATCTGATTGCTGCATTGCAAAAGGCACGAATACAGGCCAAAGGAACACAGACCCTGTTCGTCGACTTGTTCTATGCCGCTTTTAAGGAAGTTAACCCGGGTCGCAGCCTCGCCACTGCATTTTCCAGTGCTGCGAATAAGGACCGTGTAAGCTTGTCCGATTCAGATACCGCTGTACTCAAGTTCCTCCAGGAAGAAATTGACAAGGCCATCGATCGTTCGTTTACTATTCTTAGCACCCGTATCAACCAGTTTGGTACATCCGAGGCCAAGATTCAGCGCCTGCAGCAGTCAGGTCGTATACAGATTGAAATTCCCGGAGCCGACAACCCCCAACGTGTGCGCAAACTGTTGCAGGGTGTGGCCCGTCTCGAATTCTGGGAAGTCGTTGAGTACACCGATCCCCAAATCGGTGCAGCATTTGACAACATCAATAAACTGTTGTTGAAAGAACAACAGGCTGCGGCCGCCCTGAAAAGTTCGTCGGAGCCTGCATCAACAAATGCTACCGCAAAGCCTGACTCTACCGTATCTGCGCTGCAGAAAACATTGGCCCAGGCATCCAAAGATTCTATTGGCAACAACCTGGATTCGCTCACCCGCCTCAATACATCACCGATCTTTGCGTTGTGGAGTCAGAACATTCCCTTCCTGTACAATGTAAAGGATACGGCTACCATCAACCGCATCCTGCGTCGCGAAGAAGTTCGCAATTATATCCCACGCACCATCAGTTGGGCCTGGGATGTGAAGGCTGAACCAGACATTACACCCGGTGTGGAGGACCTCCGGTTGAACTTTATTAACATTGGCCGCAATGGCAAGCCGTTGCTTGGCGGTGAAGTGATCAGTGATGCACGCAATGACTTTGACCAATATGCCCGCCCTTCGGTGAGCATGACCATGAATGCAAAAGGATCCAAGGTTTGGGCCAAGGTAACAGCAGCTGCATCCAGCCGTACCCCGCAAGGGCGTATTGCCATTCTGTTGGATAACTATGTGTACACGGCGCCAACCGTGCAGGGTGAAATTCCGAATGGAAACTCCCAGATCACCGGTAGCTTTACCCCTGAAGAGGCCAAAGACCTTGCCCTTGTGTTGCGTGCCGGATCACTGCCAGCACCTACCATGATTGTGGAGGAGGCCATCATTGGACCGTCGCTTGGACAAGTCGCCCAGAATCAGGGCTTTATTTCCATGGCAGCAGGTCTTGCATTGGTCGTCATTTTCATGGTGCTGTATTATTCAAAAGGCGGCCTGGTGGCTGACCTCGCATTGTTGTTCAACGTATTCTTTATCCTCGGCATCCTGGCCCAGCTCAATTCGGCACTTACCCTGCCTGGTATTGCTGGTATCGTGTTGACCATGGGTATGGCGGTTGATGCCAACGTGTTGATTTACGAACGCATTCGGGAGGAATTGCGCCAGGGCAGACGCCTCCGTGAGGCCATTGCCAAAGGCTATGAGCGGGCATTTGCAGCCATCTTTGACTCTAACCTCACTACCTTCCTGACGGCCATGTTCCTCTACATCTATGGACAGGGCCCCTTGAAGGGATTTGCTGTGGTGTTGATGATCGGTATTGCCACCTCATTCTTCTCCGCTGTATACATTTCACGCGTGATTATCGAGTGGATGGTACGCAAAGGCGATGAGGCCAAGGTTTCCTTCGAAACATTTGCCAGCTGGCAGGTGGGAAGGAACACCAACTTCGATTTTATTGCAGGCCGTAAGAAGGCCTACTTGTTCTCAGCTACCGTCATCCTGATTGGTATGGCCCTTATTGCCGTGCAGGGACTGAACCTGGGCGTTGACTTTAAGGGTGGACGTTCATACGTGGTAAGCTTTAAGAAGCCCATTGAGGCAACTCAATTGCGAAGCGACTTGACCACCAGCTTTGAAAACTCCAGCACCGAAGTGAAGAACTATGATGGAAATAACATCATGAAAGTGACCACTTCTTATCTGATCGACAATGATTCAGACAATTCAGATGAGCAAGTTAAGTCAGCCCTGATCAAAGGCGTGGAAAAGGCAACCGGATTGGCTTTTGTGGAAAACGATCGCATGGTGGATGAAGGTCATTTTTCGATCTCGTCTTCCTCCAAAGTAGGCGCGACGATAGCCGATGATATCAAGAATTCCAGCTTTGTAGCAGGTTCCCTGGCGATCCTTTCCATCTTCCTCTACATCCTGATCCGTTTCCGCCGCTGGCAGTTCAGTACCGGTGCCATTGTGGCCCTCGTACACGACTCATTGTTTACTTTTTCTGCCTTTGCCATCGCCCGCGTATTGGGCTTCCCCCTGGAAATTGACCAGGTATTCGTCGCAGCGCTGTTGACGATTATTGGTTATTCCATCAACGATACGGTGATCATCTTTGACCGGATCAGGGA
>DNZD01000109.1 GCA_003504855.1 Cytophagales bacterium | reverse complement strand
C
This sequence comes from Cytophagales bacterium, assembly GCA_003504855.1. GTDB lineage: Bacteria > Bacteroidota > Bacteroidia > Cytophagales > Cyclobacteriaceae > ELB16-189. The sequence goes on along the minus strand of DNZD01000109.1, from coordinate 13,517 downwards.
CTGCACGAGGTTGCTGAGCCGCACGCCGACCAGGCGAATCAACATCCGCCGGCTGTACAGTTTGTCGAATAGCTCCTGGACTGTGCGCAGCAGGATGTGATCCGACGAGGTGTAGGGGATATGCACCTGCTTCGTTTCGGTGTCGAAGTTGGCGTAACGGATTTTAACCGTTACACACGAGGTGAGTTTCTTCTGCTCGCGCAACTGAAAGGCAACCTTCTCCACCATGGCGATGAGGATGGACTTCAGCCGCTTGACGTCGATGGTATCTTCATCAAAGGTGCACTCCGTAGAAATAGACTTCTGTTCGCTGTAAGCCACTACAGGAGAGTCATCAATGCCCTGTGCCTTTTTCCAGAGTGACATGCCATTCTTGCCAAAGGCACTGACGAGAAACTTTACCGGCATCTCCCGGAGGGTAGACACGGTACGCACACCCATATCGTACAAAAACGACGACGTCTGCTTCCCGATCATGGGAATCTTTTCTACCGCCAACGGACCCAGAAAATCTTTCTCGGTGCCGGCCGGAATCAGTTTCTCGGCATTGGGCTTGAATTCGCCCGTGGCCACTTTCGATACCAGTTTGTTCACGGACATGCCCAGCGAGATGGGCAACTGACTCTCACGGATGATCTTGTGCCGCAACTCCACCGCCCACTTGAAGGCACCAAAGAATTTGTCCATGCCGCTCGCATCAATGTAGAACTCATCGATGGATGCTTTCTCAAATGAGGGTGAGCTGTCGGCAATGATATCCGTGATCAGGTGGGAGTGCTGGCTGTAGGCTTCCATGTCGCCGGAGATCACCGTGGCATCCGGACAAAGCTGAAGGGCCAGGTACATGGGCATGGCCGAATGCACCCCGAAGTGCCGGGCCTCATAACTGCAGGCCGCCACCACGCCACGCCGGCTGCTACCCCCGACAATCAATGGCCTGCCTTTCAATTTTGGCTGTTTTTTGCGCTCTACAGCCACAAAAAAGGCATCCAGATCCAGATGTATAATGTTCCTGTCCACACCGCTAATTACTAAATTATTTGACTATACTACTAAAATAATTAGTAATTAATCTGGAATTCAGAACACGCCAATCTGACTCTGAAAAGCAGATTTCAACCAAAAAAGAAAGCACCAGGCTCTCACCCAGTGCTCCTATATGCCTAATCCCTAATCCCTAATCCCTAATCCCTAATTCTTCTTCCACTCCGGCATCCTTCCCGGGGTATATGGCGCCCCGGCAGCCTCCAGTTTCTGCTCCAGCATTTTGATATCACCATGAACTGCCTTCAGGGCACTCAAGGCGCCTTCAAATTCGTCGCCGGCCATTTGTAATTGATCCTTCATGGTAGATGTAGGGTCAGCCGTAGATCCATAGCCATCATAAACAGCACTGAACAATCGATTCATCAACGAAGGCGCGGTGTCGATATCCAGGCGACCCGCGGTGCCGTCTCCATAGAACTGCAGGGATACTTCCTTCAGCTTTGCTTCAATGGCTTTGAGGTCGGACACAAAGTCCTGTTGGGGTTTGCTCACTTTGAAGATGGCCTCGCGCAGGTACTTCACCCGGTTGTTGGCATCACCCAACATACTGCTTGCTCCCTGTGCACTGCGCTGCAACTCGGCTGCCTTGCGCTGCCAGGCCACCAAAGCAGCACGGTTGGTATTTGGCAATGCAGCACCCGGTAGAACTTTTACCACAAATTTCTCCGGACCCGCTACGTCTGTCATGACCCCATCTACGGATTTAGACAACGTAACCGTATAGTTGCCGGGCTCGGCCAGTTGACCCACATCATTCGGTTGGAATGGATTGTCGTTGGGACCTGAATTCAATTCAACAGGGTTAGCACTCGGATAACGGAAGTCCCACGTGATCCGGTTGACACCCTTCTTTGCACCGGTTTTCAATTTGCGGATGATGTCACCTTTTTCATTGCGGATGGTAAACAGGAGATAGGGAGCATCTTCATTGCCTTCTTCCTTCAAAGTAGCATAGGAGGGATACTTTACATCCTTACCATCTTTGTTGAGTTTGCCTTCCTCTTCCTGACGCTTCTCTTTTTTGGTCTTCAAGTCGTCGCGGAAGAAATACGTAAACGTGGCACCTACCGGCGGGTTGTCGGCGCGGTAGTAAGACTCTCCCAGAAATCCCTTGCCGCGGATGCCCAGCGGTGAACGTTCTACAAACATCCAGCTATCCCGCACCGGGAAAATATATCCTTCCTTGCCTTCTGTTTGTTTCAGGTTGCGCAACGGACTGTAATCATCCAGCACATAGAAGCCGCGGCCAAAGGAAGCCAGCACCAGATCTTGCTCCCGCTTTTGAATGGCCATGTCGCGAATGGCGATGGTGGGAAGGCCGCCTTTCAAAGCGCGCCAGCTCTTGCCGCCGTCTTGCGTAAAGTGAACGCCGAATTCAGTTCCAACGAACAATAGCTTCGGATCTACAAAGTCTTCAATCACACTATAGGTAGATCCCCGCTCGGGCAAGTTGGCGGTGATGGAAGTCCATGTAGCACCCTTATCGCTGCTCTTAAAAACGTAGGGCTTGAAATCCCCGCGCTTGTGGTTGTTGAAGGTGGCATAGAGCACCTTCTCATCATGCTGCGAGAACAACAGGTGATATACATAGGTCATGGAAGGTACCCCCGCAAAGGTCTCTGACTTCTTCCAGGTCTTGCCACCATCATCAGTGACCTGGATGAGGCCATCGTCTGTTCCGGCTGCCAGTAGGTTTTCGTTTTTGGGTGATTCGGAGAAGGCGCTGATGGTGCCATACGGCGCTGTGCCATCATTTTTTCCCACGGCATCCATACCCCAAACACGACCCATCACGGGAAGTGAGTTGCGATCCAATTGCCGGGTGATGTCTTCGCTGATGACTTCCCAGGTATTGCCATAGTCATCACTGCGGAATGCCTTGTTTGCTCCGAAATAGATCCGGCCTTTCTTATGCAGACTGGTGAATAAAGGCGCATCCCAGTTCCAACGGTATTCCTTTTCTCCTTTGCGAGGCTTGGGTTGAATGCCAATTGATTCACCGGTGATGCGATCATACCGCACCAGGCCACCATGTTGGGATTGGGCATATACGATATTCGGATCATTGGGGTCGATGGCACTCTCAAACCCATCGCCGCCATTCGTAACAAACCACTCGGAGTTGGGAATTCCATTCTCGCTGCGGTTGCGCGACGGACCACCCAGACTGAAGTTATCCTGCGTGCCGCCGTATACATTATAGAAAGGTGAAGCATTGTCAACTTCTACCTTGTAGAATTGCGTAACCGGAAGATTTGATTTGAATTCCCATGTACGGGCGCCATCTCGCGTTTGGTATATGCCCCCGTCGCAGCCGTTAATCATATGATCGGTATTGGTGGGATTTACCCACAAGGCATGATTGTCAACATGTTTTGAAGCTTCACCGATGGGTCTGAAATTCTTTCCGCCATCATTGCTTACGCTGATGGCATAGCCCATGGTATACACGCGGTCGCGGTCTTTCGGATCAGCAATCACTTCATTGTAATAGTTGCCACCGGTCTGATGACCACTCATCTTGGTCCAGCTGGCACCGCGATTCGTGGTGCGGTAGAACCCTGCATCTTTGGGGGAAGCTTCCACAATGGCATAGATGTATTCGGGGTCGGCAGGAGAGATGGCCAGTCCGATACGTCCCTTGTCATCACCCGGAAGCCCGTTGTTGGCTTTCTCCCAGGTCTTTCCGCCGTCGGTTGTTTTGTAAACGCCTGATCCGGGTCCACCGCTGATGTAAGCAAAGTCATGACGTCTGCGCTGGAAAGCGGAGGCATATAAACGATCCGGGTTGCGGGGATCCATGATCAGATCATTCACACCGGTGTGGTCGTCAACCTTTAGTACCTGCGTCCAGGTCTTTCCGCCATCGGTGGTTTTGTAAACGCCACGCTCGCCGCCTTCTTTCCACAGCGGCCCGATAGCTGCTACATAAACGACATCCGAGTTGCGGGGATCTACGATGATCTTTCCAATGTGTTCTGAAGTTTTTAACCCCATGTTTTTCCAGGACGCGCCGCCATCTTCACTTTTATACACACCGTCGCCATAGGCAACACTGCGTTGGTTGTTGTTTTCACCTGATCCAACCCACACCACGTTACTGTTGTTGGGGTCGAGGGTAACACAACCGATGGAGTAGGACCCTTGTCCGTCGAAAATGGGTTCGTAGGTGATTCCATCATTTTTTGTTTTCCATACCCCGCCGGAGGCCGTGGCCACATAGTACTCGTTGAAGTTGTTGGGGTTAACAGCAAAGTCAGCTATACGTCCGGAAGTAACAGCAGGACCGATGTTTCGGAAGCGAATGCCACCCAGACCAACTTCCTCTTTTGCGGGAGCTTTGACTTCAGGGGTTTTGGGTTTCTGTGCTGTGGCCACCAGGGTGGTGAAAAGCAGAGCAAGACCGATCAAATTTTTCATGGGGATTTGAAATTTTGACGTCAAAGGTAGCAAGATTTGAAGCCCGCGGATGCTTGTTTGACGAGTGGATAATGGCGGTGGGAAATGGCCTCAAATACATATCTTTGAACCGTTTCAAACGATAGCATGACCGCTCCGGCCAACGCACCTTCCGCAATCCAGACACCAGACCGCGCCCTGTTGCTGCGTGCCTATGAACTGATGTGGACAGCGGTGACCATGGCCGATACGTATGAACATCACCGCGACGTATGTAGCCGGTATGTTCACAGCACTTCCCGGGGTCATGAGGCTATTCAGTTGGCGTGTGCCTTGCAATTGACGCCCTCCGATTTTCTATCGCCGTACTACCGTGATGAGTCCATGCTCCTGGGCTTGGGTTTCTCGCCATATGAATTGATGCTTCAGTTAATGGCCAAACGAGATGATCCATTTTCAGGTGGTCGCAGTTATTATGGTCATCCTGCTGTACGCGATAAGAAGTACCCAACCATTCCCCACCAGAGTTCTGCCACGGGCATGCAGGCCATTCCGGCAACGGGTATGGCGCAGGGCATTGCCTATCTGGAGTCACAGAAACTGAAGAAGGGGAAAGACAAACCAGTCGTCGTGTGTTCACTGGGAGATGGATCCGTAACGGAGGGAGAAGTGGCAGAGGCATTTCAAATGGCAGTACTCCATCCGGCCCCGATTTTGTTTTTGGTGCAGGACAATGGATGGGGTATCTCGGCTACCGGCAAGGAGATGCGGACCAGCACGGCTTATGAATACGCCGCCGGGTTTCCGGGGCTGGAACGAAGGACGGTAGATGGATCTGATTTTGTAAAAAGCTATCAATGCCTGCAGGAGGCTATCCAATACATCCGCGGCAAGCGCAAGCCGATACTGGTACATGCCACCTGCCCGTTATTGGGTCACCATACTTCCGGTGTACGTAAAGAATGGTACCGGGGCGACCTGGCCGAGCACAGCCAGCGGGATCCGGTTCCGGTATTGGAAGCTGCGCTGACGGCCGCCGGCGTTGAGCAAGGGGAGTTGATTGAAATCAAGAAGCGCGTTGCCAAGAAAGTTAAAGCCGATTACGAGCGTGCGGTAAAGGCCCCCGATCCTGAATTGTCGGATTTTGATTCACATGAATTTGCACCAACCCCCATAGTTGAGGAGACAGGTGTGAGGGCACCACGCGGTGGTGAGAAGATATTGATGGTAGATGCTGCGTTGCACGCGGTGGATGAAATTTTGGCTTCAAATCCCGAGGCGCTGCTGTATGGTCAGGATGTAGGAGGCAGACTGGGCGGAGTATTCCGTGAGGCCGCAACCCTGGCGCAGAAGTATGGCGACCGTCGCGTGTTCAACACTCCTATACAGGAGGCATACATCGTCGGCTCGACGGCTGGCATGTCGGCGGTTGGATGCAAGCCAATTGTGGAGATACAGTTTGCAGATTACATATGGCCGGCCATGAATCAGTTGGTGGAAGAGTTGTCCAAGAGTTGTTATATCACAAAGGGTAAGTTCCCGATTCAATCCCTCATCCGCGTGCCGATCGGTGCCTATGGCGGAGGCGGTCCGTATCACTCCGGAAGTATTGAGTCTACGCTGTTGACCATCCGCGGTATCAAAGTTGTTTATCCCTCTACTGCTGCCGACATGAAAGGCCTGCTGAAGGCTGCGTTTCTCGATCCAAATCCGGTGGTGTTACTCGAACACAAAGGTTTGTACTGGAGCAAGGTTCCCGGAACAGCTGAGGCAAAGACTATCGAACCTACGTCCGACTATGTCATCCCGTTGGGCAAAGCCAATACGGTATTGGCGGCGGACAGCAGCAGGGTAGAAGCCGGGGAGTCGATGGTGGTTATTTGCTATGGTATGGGCGTTTACTGGTCCAGGGAAGCTGCGAAGCATTATCCGGGACAGGTTGAGATTCTGGATTTGCGCACACTCAATCCCATTGACTGGGAAGCAATAAAGTCCTCGGTCACCCGGCATGGCCGTGCCATGGTACTCACCGAAGAGCCGTTAATGAATTCCTTTGCGGAATCCCTTGCCGGAAGAATATCCAAAGAGTGTTTTCAATACCTCGACGCACCAGTATGGACATTAGGTGCTGCAAACCTCCCTGCAGTGCCGCTCAACGCCGATCTGGAAAAGATGATGCTTCCCAATGCGGAGAAAGTCCGGGTAGCGATCGAAGCCCTGATGGCCTGGTAGCTTCTTTCCTATTGCCTCAACCTTAAGTTCTCACTCCTAAGCTCTCCTCACCTAAGTTCTAACCCCTACTTAGAAAGGATACCCAATTCCCACGTTCCAAATCACCGGCTCGTGATCGGCACCAAAAGGTCCAAAGAACTTAAACTTGGGCAGTACAAACCGATCACCTTCGGCGCGGGCAGGATCCCAGGCTTTGATACCAATGTCGAGGCGGAGGACGAGGAACGTAAAGTCGAACCGCAATCCGAATCCGGTGCCCACCGCGATTTCCTTATAGAACTTATCAAAGTAGAACTTCGTGTTGCTTTGGCTGGCCCAATCCGGCGTGGTGGCCGAAGTGGCAGGAGCGGGAGCCTGCTGAAACGACCACACGTTGCCCGCGTCTATGAACAGCGCACCATCGACAAACCCAAATAGTTTTTTCCGCCATTCAAAACTTCCTTCCAGAAGAATCTCTCCCGGCTTTTCATACCGGTAATCAAAAAGCCCGTTGCTCGAGGGGTTGGTGCTTAAGATCGGAGGTGCAGAGCCAATACCTAAACGCCTGGGGCGCCATGCCCGCACACTGCTGCTACCACCCACGAAGAAATACTTTTCATACGGCAACGCATTGTTGCTGCCATAGGAATAGGCTACACCGGAATTAAACCGGAAGGCAATGGAGGTGTGTTTGTCGATCACCTGCTTGCGGCGGATGTCAAGGCCAAGCCGGACGTATTGATAGGTTTGTAACCCGCGCTCGGTGGCATAGGTGGGTGTAAAGGCGTTAAACATCGTGCCCCCGCTCTCCGCCTGCAGGCGAATGATATGCGAACTGCGTTCCGTGTTGCCGTAGTTGTTTGGGTTCCACGTCATGGAAAAAATCATACTGCTGACGAGCGAAGGCTTGAATGAATTGATCAGGTTATTGCCTTGCCCTTTCAGGTTCTGCAGTTGCACATTAAACAAACTGTCAGTCGCCGACTGAATAACCTGCAGGTTGATCAGGGTCAGTGAATACTGAGTTCCTTTTCTGCTTTGCCAGGTATAGGTACCTGATATGGTTACGTTGGATCGCTGATACTCCGGTCGGTCGGTATAGGTATATCCTGCCAGTACGCGTGTTTTGGGGTTGTATCGTCCCAGTCTTTCCGCTTGTTTTCCCAGGGGGAACAGAAATTGAGGGAAGGTGACTGATCCGTTGATGTTCGCTTCCGTGCTTTTGTACACGTTGCCGAGCTGGGTCGCGGAGGCAACACCTTCAAACCCAAACCGACCATTCAACTCAAAGATCTCCAATCCCTGGAACAGGTTTCGTTTCTTGAAGCTGAGACTATAGTAGGGACCCGGAAATCCCTGGGTCACCGTCACACCGGCTTCGTTGGTCCAGGCATATCGTTCCAACGGACTGGTGAATACGTTAGCGATAAATTTTCCGCCCGAGGTGTCGTAGTTGATATTGACAAACTTGAAAATATCCAGGTTGGCCAATTGGCGTTGAGTGAGGAAGGTATTGGATCGGCTGTACAGGCTGTCGCGGTGCAGGAACACGCGGTTGGACAGGATGCGTTTGCTGTATTGATCCTGAAAGTAGCTGAACCGGATATCCTTATAGGTCTTTGATGTTCGTTTGCGCGTATCGGTGCTTTTTACGCTGGCATCCGTGGTGAAGTTGACGGAGTCGATCCGGAACGTGCGGTGGTCGTTGTGGGTAGTGGGGTCGGAGATATCAAGTTGCAGGGCAATGCTGTGTTTGTGACGATACGCGGTATCAACTTTAAAGTCAATGTATTGTTTGCTGAAGTCGTAGTAGCCGTTGTCTTTGAGCAGTAAATCAATCCGGTCGCGCTCATCGCTGAGGCTCTTCTGATCGTAGCGGTCACCCTTATGAATTTTACTCAGTGCCTCACTCTTCCTGATGAGCTTACTCACCGAGGAGTCGCTGATGCGATAGAGGATGGTATCGTAGAGGAAGGGCTTGCCGGGTTTGAGCCGGTACGTGACGATCACGCGTTTCTTTTTCTCAATCAGTTCAATGGTGGTGGTACCTTCAAAGTACCCGTGGTTGAACATATACGTATTCAGCTTGTCGCGGCTGGCCTGCGTGGTGGTGGTGTCATACACCGATACCTTTTCTCCCCATTGCATGGGCAGGTTTCCGTTTTCAATTTTTGAGGTAAGGGCATCCAGTTTTTGCTGCTTGCGAAACTTCAGGTTGTTAATCCGGCGCTCACTCTTTGCGGCGGCTATCTTCTTGTTAAATTTTTCCTCTTTCTTTTTTCTTTTTACTTGGTAGTACGCCTGGCTCCGGAATGGCCACAACGATTTTTTGTAGAAAGATTTTTCACCCCGGTAGTACACATAGGTGAGTGAGTTGAATACCCCAAAGAGCTTTCGGTTCGCCTTCTGAACAAAAATATCATTGAGGCCTTCCTTGTTGAATCCCTTGGGGGCTTCAATCGTTTGGCGCTGCAACAGCTTCTGGTCTTTGGGCAGAAAGCGGGTACCAAAGCATCCGGACAAGAGCAGCGACGCACAAAGTCCGATTGAAATTTTGGTAACTTTCCGTGCCAGACGTATGATATCCAAAGCCAAATCCCGCTTTATTAAACAACTGCAAGTAAAGAAATACCGCCTCGCGGAACAATGTTTCATTGTGCAGGGAGCCAAAGCAGTACGGGAGACACTGCCCACTGACTTTGAAGTGATGACGCTCGTCGCGACAACCGACTTCCTGTCGTCACTTCCATCGGCTTTGATGACGCACGCCGGTGAAATAATTGAAGTGACTGAGTCTGAACTGTCCTCCCTCGGGTCGGTGGAGTCGAACTCAGCTGCCCTCGCGGTGGTTCGGATGAAAACGCCCGCACCTGCTGCTTTGCTGCCAGCAACCTTTGGATTGATCCTGGACGATATCCGCGATCCTGGTAACCTGGGTACCATTATCCGCACGGCGGATTGGTATGGCGTCCATCAGATTGTGGCTTCACCGGAGACGGCAGACTGTTATAATCCCAAAGTTATCAGCGCCACCATGGGGTCGTTCCTGAGGGTGAATGTTAATTATCAACCGCTGGTGCCATTCGTTAAGCAAAGTAAGGCATCATTCTTTGGCGCATTTCTCGACGGGGTCGATGTGCATTCTTTCAAATTTCCGGAAGAGGGATGGGTCGTAATCGGAAACGAATCCCGGGGTATTTCAGAGGAGCTGAGCCAATACATCACCCGGCGCATTACGATTCCCCGCTACGGACAGGCGGAATCCCTTAATGCTTCTGTGGCAACGGCCATCATTCTGGATAACCTTCACCGGTAATCAGAGAAACTTATTGCTGTTCTGAGCGGCCTCATCGGCGATGCGTTCTGCATGCTCATGCCCGAGGTAGCGATCGATGATATGATGACCTGCATAGACCATGGGGGTGAGCAGGATCGCTACCGTAAATTTGAAGATGTAGTTGGTGATGCCAATGGCGATGATCTGTGTTGTAGAGAACGTGCCGGAAAAAGCAATGAAGAGTACTACAAAGCTATCGATCAACTGAGAGATCAGTGTTGAACCCGTGGCGCGAAGCCACAGTTTTTTGGGGCCAGTCGCTTTGCGAAGCTTCTGGAATATCCATACATCGGCCAACTGACCTATCAGAAAGGCTGTGAGTGATCCAATAATGATGCGTTGACCTTGTCCGAAAATCTTATTGAACGCATAAACCATGTTAAAGTAGTTTCCCTGATCATCTTTCGAATTGGCCTCCACCCACCACCCGGCAGGGGGAAGTTTCATGGTGAGGAAAATGACTACAAAGGCGTAAGCGATAAGTCCGGCGGTGAGGTAGCTGATGCGCTTCACACCCGGCTGGCCAAAATATTCGTTGATCAGGTCAGAGGTAATAAACACCACCGGCCAGATTACGGCACCCGCTGTGAGGTTAAAGTCCATGGTGAAGCCGAGGATGTCGAGGTTTGCCGGTGCCAACCCGAGGGTTCCTTCACCCGAAAAGATCTTGATGCCAATCATTTCCGCCACCAGCGCATTGGTGATGAATATCCCCGTCAATACAATGAAGAGGCGGTGCTTTTTGCGTTCGAGAATTAATTCCATCTGTTATAAAGATCGAACGTTGTGCCTTCTGTTGCCAGCGATGTGTTGGGGAATATTTTCCGGGCTTCTTCCAATACCGGCTCCAGGTCCTTGTACCGGGCTGAGAAATGTCCGATAATCAATTGTCCTGCCCTCGCCTGCAGGGCGATGCGGGCTGCATCGGAGGTAGTGCTGTGCCTGGTTTCGCGGGCTTTGTCTTCATCTTCGTTCATGAAGGTCGCCTCATGGTATAATACATCCACACCAGCAACGAGTGAGGCCACGGCATCATCCGGTTGGGTGTCGGAACAGAAGGCGTATGATATTGGCGCGCGGGGAGGAAGGGTGTAGTCTTTGCTGCGCAACACAATCCGGCCTTCTTCTACTACGTCCTCACCGCGCCGCAGGGTCACAAGTTGTTGGATCGTCAGATCGGGTGTTAGTTTCGCTTTATCGAGTCGCAGGGATCCTGGTTTCTCCCTGAACAGGAATCCCGTTGTGGGAATCTTATGACTAAGGGGAATCGTGGAGACCGTTGCCCATTCGTCTTCAAAAATAACTTCCTGATGCCGATCGTGGAGGACATGAAAGTTGATCTTGAAATTCAATACGGACTTTGAATGCCGTAGCTGGGCCAGGATAATTTCGTCCAGCCCCGGGTGACTGTACAGGTGGAGGGTAGCTTCTCTTCGTTGCAGGTGCATGGAAAAGAGCAGGCCCATCAGACCCAGGTAATGATCACCATGCAGGTGGCTGATGAAGATGTGTCCGATCCGGTGGATGTTGATACCCTGATTCGCCAGCTGAACCTGGGCTCCTTCACCGCAGTCGATCAGAAAATGGTGACGCCGGATAGCGAGGTATTGACAGGTGGGTGATCGCCCGTAAGCAGGCAATGCGCCGCTGGAACCCAGAATAGTAAGTGAGAATTTGTTCTGCAATCGGTGAGTCTATCCGTTAGACTCGTCTTTCATATCCTTTTCGATTTCATGCATGAACACGGCATCCACGGCTTCTTCAATTCGGGCTACAATGTTCAATACGCTGTCGAGCTGGGAAATCTTGATGAGCTTTGCGGTGTGATCGGAGAGGGTAGACAGCACAAAGAGGCCGCCATCTTCCTGCAGGATACGATTGCCAACCAGAAGGGCGCTGAGGCCTGAGCTGTCGGTATATTTTACCTCGGCCAGATCCAGGATGATGTTCCTGATTCCTTCGGCATGCAGGGTGATGAGCTCCGATTTGAGGGCCGGGGCAACACTGGAATCCAGCTTTTCTTCGTGCAGGCGGAGGAGGCTGTATTTCTCCTGTTTGTCGATCGTATACTTCATAGGCATGTTTGCGGGCTCAAAAGTACTTTAATTTAGGTAATTAACGATGTTCCGCTCGATTCGTTCCAAAATATTTGACGAGGCAAGCGGTGTGAGGGGTGCCCCGGTCATTTGATGGTAGAGTTCCCGGTAACGGTCGGCGATGGATGCCACAATGGCGTCCGTCATCTCAGGAACCCGCTGCCCATCTTTTCCCTGAAACCCGTTTTCAATCAGCCACTGCCTTACAAACTCTTTGGACAATTGCTTCTGGGCTTCTCCCTTGCGTTGGCGATCGTCATAACCGTCCCGATAAAAGTACCGGGATGAATCAGGCGTATGAACTTCGTCGATCAGGTAAATCTTGCCCTCGTGTTTCCCGAATTCATATTTTGTATCCACCAGAATCAGGCCCCGCGCAGCTGCGAGTTCCGTTCCCTTTTTGAACAGGGTTAGTGCATAATGCTCCAGTTGGGTATAGTCAGCTTCTGAAACGATTTTGCGTCGGAGAATCTCTTCCCGGGAGATGTCTTCATCGTGACCTACGTGTGCTTTCGTGGTCGGTGTAATGATCGGGGAGGGAAGCGGATCACTCTCGCGCAGGCCTTCTGGTAATGTAACGCCGCAGACGGTTCGTTTGCCCGCCTTGTATTCCCTGGCAGCATGCCCGGAGAGGTAGCCACGCACCACCATCTCTACCGGAAAGGTGTCGCAACGGAATCCTACCGTGACGTTGGGATCAGGGGTTGCCTGCACCCAGTTAGGCACCAGCGATTTGGTGGCCTCCAGGTTGATGGCCGCGATCTGATTGAGGACACGTCCCTTGTCGGGAATGGCACGGGGCAATACGACATCGAATGCAGAGATCCGGTCGCTGGCCACCATCACCATGCGGTCGCCGAAGTAATACACATCGCGGACTTTGCCGCGGTAAAAGCCGGTCTGACCGGGAAAAGTAAAGTTGGTTTCTTTGAAGGCAGTCATCGGTCCCAAAGTAAACCCACGCGCCGGGGTTGACCTAATGAATTCCCGGAAAAATCAGGATTACTTGTCTTCGACGAGGATGCCCGCCCGGAACATGGTGGTTTTTGTCACATTGCCGTGTTCGTCGAACTCCTTCCATTCCTTGTGTTTCTTCCCGGCCACAAACTCCCCTTGTTCCTTGATCTTTCCATTGGGGTAGTAGGCCGTGAAAGGACCGTGCGGCCGGCTGGCACGAAACTCCACAACTGATTCCACAGAGCCGTCTTCACGGTAATTCTTTACCGTGCCGGTGATCAGGTTATACATGTAGGTTTCTTCGGCCTTCTTTTCGCCATTGGCATAATAGGTTACCCGGCTGCCCTGTAACTGACCATTGACATAGGTTTCTCTTACACTGACCGTCTTCCCATCTTCAAAGTAATACGTCCAGGTGCCATGCGGCCGTTGACGGCGGAAGTTCTTTTCATATTGCTTCTTGCCTTCTT
>DNZD01000072.1 GCA_003504855.1 Cytophagales bacterium | reverse complement strand
TTCCTGGCCGGATAACGCCAACCTCGACAAGGGCCGCCGCCTGCTGTGGCCGATCAAGCAGAAGTACGGCAAGAAACTCTCCTGGGCCGACCTGATGGTTCTCGCCGGCAACGCCGCGCTCGAGTCGATGGGTTTCAAGACCTTCGGCTTTGCCGGTGGTCGTGAAGACGTGTGGGAACCTGAAGAAGATGTTTATTGGGGACAGGAAAGTGAGTGGCTCGGCGACAAGCGCTACACTGGCGATCGTGAGCTTGAGAATCCCCTCGCAGCAGTGCAGATGGGGCTTATCTATGTGAACCCCCAAGGTCCTAACGGCAATCCCGATCCGGTTGCTGCTGCCCGCGATATCCGCGAAACATTTGGTCGCATGGCCATGAATGATGAAGAGACGGTGGCCCTCATTGCTGGAGGTCACTCATTTGGTAAAACCCACGGCGCCGCCGATCCCGGCAAATATGTTGGTCGTGAGCCAGCCGCCGCGTCCATCGAGGAGCAAGGTCTTGGTTGGAAGAACACCCTCGGCACCGGCCATGGTGTAAATACCATCACCAGCGGACTCGAAGGTGCGTGGACAACCACACCAACAAAGTGGAGCAACAACTTCTTTGAGAACCTGTTCAACTTCGATTGGGAGTTGACCAAGAGCCCGGCAGGCGCTCATCAGTGGAAGCCCAAAGGAGGTGCTGGCGCCGGCACCGTACCGGATGCCCATGATTCTTCAAAGCGTCACGCACCCACCATGCTCACCACGGACTTGTCCCTGCGGTTTGATCCTGCTTATGAAAAGATATCACGTCGCTTCTATGAGCATCCGGAGCAGTTCGCAGACGCTTTCGCAAAGGCCTGGTACAAACTGACACACCGCGACATGGGTCCGTTGTCCCGATATCTGGGTCCGGAAGTACCCAAGCAGGTGTTGCTGTGGCAGGACCCTATTCCGGCAAGCAAATCTAAGTTAGATGATAAAGAGGTTGCTGCATTGAAGGTGAAGATCAGTGAAGCAGGACTGACAGTATCGCAGTTGGTATCAACCGCCTGGGCATCTGCGGCTACCTTCCGTGGTTCGGATAAAAGAGGTGGTGCTAATGGCGCACGTATCCGACTGGCGCCGCAGAAAGACTGGGAAGTCAATAATCCTACGCAGTTGGCGGTGGTCTTGAAAAAACTGGAAGGGATTCAGGCTTCTTTCAATGCCGGCGGTAAGTATGTATCGATGGCTGACCTAATTGTGCTCGCAGGTGGCGTAGGTATTGAGTTAGCGGCGAAGAATGCCGGTCATAACATAACGGTTCCTTTTGCACCTGGTCGTGCTGATGCCACGCAGGAGCAAACCGATGTTGAGTCCTTTGCCGTGCTTGAGCCCGGCGCAGACGGGTTCCGCAACTACTTCAAGCCGAAGCATAAAGTAACAGCCGAGGAGATGCTGGTTGACAAAGCGCAATTGATGAACCTGACTGCACCAGAGATGACGGTGCTGGTGGGAGGTATGCGCGTACTTAACACCAATTCCGGTCAAACGAAGCACGGTGTATTTACCAAGCGTCCTGAAGCACTCACCAACGACTTCTTTGTAAACCTGCTGGATCTGGGCACTACCTGGAAGGCCACTTCCGATGCGCAGGATGTATTCGAAGGTCGTGATCGCAAGACCGGCGCGGTGAAGTGGACTGGCACGCGCGTGGATCTGATCTTTGGTTCCAATTCTGAACTTCGCGCCATTGCCGAAGTGTATGGATGGGCAGGTGCTGAAGCGAAGTTCGTGAAGGACTTTGTTGCGGCCTGGGCCAAGGTGATGAACCTTGATCGATTTGATCTGGCCCTGATTGATTGAATTTTAGTTAAGGGTTTAAGGCGGTTCGGAAACGGGCCGCCTTTTTTTTGCCGCGGAGTCGCCGAGGCGCGGAGAAACACGCTATGATATGAAATTGAAAAACCACGGAGGCACAGAGGGCACGGAGAATGAATTCATGTGCTGAATAGAAGAGAGAGGCACCTTCGGTGCGCAAGAAGAAGTGCAAGAGTGCGATAAAAATTAACCGTCATACCGGACAAGCCGTCTCGGCGCGATCCGGTAGCCCCAAAAAATGAAAGGAATATTTTCAGCGGGAGAATACGCGCAGACACTAACTAAAAAGAACCACCGAGGCACAGAGGGCACGGAGAATGAATTCATGCGCTGAATAGAAAGGGAGAGGCATCTTCGATGCGGGAGGCAAAGGGATGAAATTTTCCTAGCGCCGTTGCGTCCAGCGGTTAATGCATTACTTGCAAACTTCAGTTCACGCAGAAGAAACCGCGCAAAGATCACAAAGGAGTTGTGTATTAGCACCGCAGGTGCATCTGCGAAATACTTTTTCTGCTGGTTCCGCGGTGATCAGCGTTGCATTTAATCAGCGGAATCTGCGGGAAATGTATTTGGCACCAGGGTGATTTTGGTCGCAGCGACCGGTAAGGATACCCAAAATCAAAAAAACCACGGAGGCACTGAGCGCACGGAGAATGAATCTTACGCGGAATAGAAAGGGACAGGCACCTTTGGTGCAGGAGAAATGTACTTGGCGCCGGAGGTGCTTATAGGTCGCAGCCACTAGCAAAAATACGAAAATGAAAAAAACCATTTAGACACTGATGACAAGGAGAATGAATCCTTGCTCTAAACTCCGTGAAAAAACCCGCTACTTTCTTTTCAACACAACTGTTGACTGCTCCAAGGCGATTATCCGCTCATAAAATTCTTTCAATGCCTTGTATTCGCCAGGGCCATACACAGGTTTATTAAGCACAAAGCTGGTGGTAATGGAGATTTTGTTTTCCTGACTGGTAGAATTAAACAAATACCTGCCTCCTCCCAGTGGCAATTGAAGGGCTGCATTCTTTGGCATTTCTTCAACAATTAAGTCCGGGGGCAATGTAAGGTTGAATACGATCGTCACTTCCGGCGCTACACCGTAATCTACCGGGTAAAGTCGTTGGGTTAGGGTAAAAGGGTTCTTGGTTATTCGTTCAAAGATGAAGGGATTGAAATACACAAGCGAGGCATCCTGACTTTCGGTGGGCAGTGTGATGGTCATTCGCTGAGTCACCGGTTTGGAGGCATCTGTGGGGCGCTCCAATGCATAGTTGGTGATTTCTGCATTCCAGGAGGCTTTAAGTTCCTTCTGTAAGGCTGCCGCATCGCTTCCCTGCGCCAGATCTTCCAGGATATCCAACCCGGCATAGGCAAAATCGTGCAGCACTACATCTCCAGTCATTGTGCCTTCAGGGGTGAGTTTCATATCTGCTGTAATTACCTTCTTTCTTTTCTCGATAGGTTTGAGGTCTATCCATCCGGAAACATCCTTTCCGATAATCCGGCCTTTTCCATTGAGGCAGCGCACGGGCAAAATGCCAAAGGGAAGGTACGGTTCTGTAGCATCCAGCAGGTACTTCTTTCCTTCAATTGTAACCTGTGCGACCACATAATCAAATTCACTCATAACCGGATACAACTCTGTCACGGTGCCGTTGCTTCGTGTGCTCAGGATCACAGGATATGCATCCAATTCGTTAGCCTGCAGCAGGCCGGTGAGTACAAGATTTATGTCGCCGACATTTCCTTTACCAAGGTCAAACGCTTTCTTGGCATCTGTTAGTGAATACTTGCTATTCACCCCATCCCAAACAAAGTGATGTGCCACGAAATCGTAAATGAGTTTCGCCTTTGCCAGCGGATCTGCTTCGGCACTCAGGGCTTTTTTCAAGGCCGCATCCGAAATACCGCGTGCCTTGCGAAGTTGTTTTCCAAAGCTATCATGAAGCAACAATTCCTGCTCTACGTCGGTCCATGTCTTGGTCACCTTAACCAGTCCATCTGTCGTGTAATATTCTGACAATTCAAAATAGATGGCAGATAGAAAGTTACTTTTTGCTGTCATATATTCCTCTTCGTCAAACGCCGGAATCTGCTCCATCACATACCTGTTCTTTACACAGTCCGCCTTACCGAAAGCACCAGTGACACAATCGGATTCTATGTCTGACTCCTGTCCTTTGAGCTTCTGAAACCCACGCAGGGCCGTGTGATACACATACAATCCGGGAATCTGGGTGGTGAGTTCACTGCGGACCTTAGGGAAATTGTCCTGAAATTCCCAGGCCCTTAACGTAAAAAGGAACGGAGATTCAATGGTATATTTTACGACGATAACTGTACCTACGCGAACATCCGGCATCGCGAACTTAACTGTGTTGTGATATTTGGAACTCTTATCAAAAAAGAGAATTTTAGAAGTAACCTTTTTTTCTTTGAGCGCTCCGTTTTCAAGATTGAAGGTAGAGGCCTCAAAATTACTCCACCGTTCTTCCAGATTGCCATTTTTGTATAGGGGAATGGCAAAGTCAGCTTTTGACAACCCTTTCTTTTTCAGGATTTTTATTTTAGCCTGATACTCCAACATGAAATGACCTTCAGTGACATTGCGGGCATCCAGATACCCCCATTCCGCCAGGGTTACCGCAGCTGCGGAGGTATCAGCCTGGTAGTTCACCATTTCGAGGTCGGCAAAGGAAACACGAACAGCAGGAACATTGCTGTTTTGTGCGGATACCGAAAGATTAACAAAAACAATTAGAATCAGTATCAATGAAGAACGCATGATTGGCAGGTTAAGGGGTCATCTAATTTACGGGTCATCTCCATTGAACGCAATCAACCCAATTCAAATATTCCAATTCTGGGCATCAAACGCCATACATCTTTAGTTTCCGTAGAGCCATATGGAGGTGAGTTTTTGGTGTGGAAGGAAGGGCCCGGAGAATGAATTCATACGCTGAAGAAAGGGAGAGGCACCTTCGGTGCGGGAGGCAAAGGCCTGAAATGTTCTTAGTGCCGTTGTCTTAGCGGTTAATGCATTCCTCACGCACTTCAGGTTCACGCAGAGTCC
>DNZD01000232.1 GCA_003504855.1 Cytophagales bacterium | reverse complement strand
CAGAGCCTGAAAACTTGTTTTGAGCACCTTTAGAAGAACCAGTCTTGGTAGTAACGAGGATAACTCCGTTGCGGCCTTGTGATCCATAGAGGGTAGTAGCATTCAAACCACGCAATACGGAGATAGACTCGATGTTGTTCGGGTCAATATCCAGGAAACGGGTGGGTGAAACCGCACCATCCATAAAGCTTGAGGTAATGCTGTTCTGGTCGGTATTGACAGGAACGCCATTGACAACCCACAGCGGTTGTGAATTGCCGGTGATGGTACTGGTACCCCGGATATTGATTTTAGATGCTGAACCCGCCATACCTGAAGAGTTTAGAATCTGCAGACCGGGAGTGCGCCCCTGCAATGCCCGGCCCACATCGGTCTCCGGTTTATTGTTCAGCAAGGTGGCTCCAATGGTTGTCTGAGCATAACCCAAAGACTTTTGCTCGCGCTCAATACCCTGGGCCGTCACCACCACTTCTGTAAGTTGCTTTACATCGAGTCCCAGGCCGATGTCTATCACTGATCGCTCACCAATCGCAATTTCCTGGGTAGCAAGACCGATAAATGAAAATACCAGGGCACTGCCGGCGGACGGCACCGACAGTTTGTAGTTTCCGTCCACATCTGTCACAGTGCCGATGGTGGTGCCCTTCACCACCACGTTGACGCCGGGAAGGGTACTTCCGTCTTCTGCAGACGTAACCTTTCCAGATACGATACGCTCCTGGGCCCAGGCCGAGCCGGCCATGAGGAGCGCGCATAACCATAGTACAATCTTCTTCATAGGTTAAAGTTTAGTTTTAACGAGAACTCTATCCTCCGGCATTGCACCGAAGAATGTTGATCAAAGCTGCCTTAATCCCTGTCGGCATTAATCACACGATGTGCAGTATTTGAAGAGGTGTTTGACGGACATTTGCAGTATGCCCATCACCCATGTAATCCGGAATGCGTTAGTGAATCCGGTGACCTCCCACCAAGAGGTTATATAAGTTTATCACGGGTTGCACGATCGATGGCCTCTGACTTCCGGTTCACATTCAGTTTAGCGTAAATGTTACGAATGTGTGTGCGCGCCGTGTCACGGCTGATAAAAAGTTGCTCGGAAATCTGTGTATAGGTTTTGCCTTCAGCTATCAGGTGAAGGACCTCCTTTTCGCGTTGGGTAAGGGGTGATTCCGGATTCAAGTGAAAGTTATGGATGACCATCCGCGCTATGCGGCTGCTCATGGGCGCACCGCCCCTAACAATTTCTTCCAGGGCTGACACCAGTTCGAGGTAATTGGCACTCTTGGTGATATATCCCGACGCTCCAGCCTTCAATGCATTGAATACCATGTCATTGTCTTCATAGACCGACATAATGATGATCTCCGTCTGGGGGTATCTCTCCTTAATGCGCCGGGTCACCTCAATTCCACTGAGCGTGGTAAGCTTGATATCCGTCACCACAATGTCCGGTCGGGTTCGCGGTATCTCTGCGAGCGCTTCTTCACCACAGGTATAACTACCTACAACCAGAAACTTCTCTGAATTATTAATGATGTAGGTAAAACAATCCAATAAAATCTTGTCGTCTTCAATCAGTACGACTCTTCTTTTGGAGAAATAGCTCATTGCAAAAGGTCATTGCTTCCGCAAAGTACTCAGCTCACGCAACATGTATTATACCCCAAATGGGAATGGACATTTCAAACGGATGAAAGAGCAATTCCGTGATACAAATCCAACTAATTACTACCATCAGGGTGATTCGAAATGTACCAGGGTGAGGCGCGACGGTTAATGTAGATTAACCCGGGTACCACCCAAAATACCGAGGCTCGTTGTGTGCTGGACAAACAGAATGATTTCGCTATTGTTAACATCAAGCTCTTCCGGCCACGACAAAGTAATAGTTCCTGACGGACGATACTCAACCGATTCAAATACACGGGCCACATTGTGGTGCTTAAGTACCCGGCTCTTATTTTCTCCCCGGGGGATAAAGTGCTCTGCATGACTTTCCACCAGGACTGCTGCAATAACTGAGCCGGCAGCCTTGCCCCTGGCTCGATATGTAACAGTAACGGATGAACCTGACTTAACGGCGGACGCACTGATGTGAACTTTTGACGGCTGTGCTTCTTCCGCTATCACCAACTCCCTGAATTTAAATGGATTGGAGCCTACAAACTCAGCTTTTCCATTGACCACCGCCTGGGGTGTATAGGGTCTGGGGACTTCCAGTAAAGGCAAATACCGCTTCTGTCGCGCGGAATAAAGAGAATCGCTATACGGATCCTTCCAACCCAACTTATCCCAGTAGGTGACATGAAAGGAAACACCAACCACTTGCCTCCCCTCCTTTTGAAGTATGCCCGTCATCTCTTCCAGCAACTCATCGGCAGCCGGACAACTCGAACAACCCTCCGATGTAAATAATTCCACCAGCACGAAGGATGAGTCGCCGGCTTCCCACCTCGGCGTAAAAGAAAGCATCATCCATGCCCCTATCCAAATAAAAATCCACTGAACTTTACTCATGATCTCTATTGATTTTCAATAAGAAGGTAAAAAAGAGAGCCCCGTCTGGACTCTCTTTTCTTAATGCGCTTCACGTCGTATTATTTCGCTAACCTAAGCTAAATCATGAAGAGCTGTGTATCAGGCAACAAATCAAAGCGAAGTAATACAGGAATAAATCACACAGTTCGACGTAAATGCTGTAGCACCAGGCTACCGCAATACGTGCTAGTAAACTTACCAGGCCTTCGACCTGAAAAATTAATTAATCCATTATCTGTGTAATTAGATGGCTGCCGTCTACTTTTCGAACACACTTCCGACTAACAAAACACAATACCTATGCTCAAGTACTTTGGCACCATGCTCATCATCCTTGCATCATGCTCACCTGAACGCACAACCCGGGTTGAAGACCTGCAGAATATCGTTCAAGCTTATAACACAAAACTGGAACATGCCTTTCTTGAACAAGACCTGGGTGCCCTCAATCACTTGTATGCCCCAAATGCCCGACTTTCACCCGATGGAGACAGATTTTATGTTGGGATCGACGAGATTCTGGCGTACTGGAGACATGATTTTTCAGTCTCCCGGGTAACACAAATGTCAACTCAAACTCTGAGTGTAGCCGGAAACACCGATGTTATTTATGAAACCGGTATCACCCGGGTAACCAGCATCTATGCAGGTTCTGCCAGCGTGAATTCGGTAAAATATATCAATGTATGGACACGACAGGCTGATGAGTCATACAAATTAACCATCGACTTCTGGAACAATCCTGCCCCGGACCAGCCAATTCACTAAGTCTGACATGTCAGGTATATTGATTATTCCTTAATCAATTTGAGTTGCTGATTACCGGAGGCTGTGCGGACTTGTACCACATAGAGACCCTTGGCCAATCCCTGAACACTCCAGGTGTCACGATCTATTCGCGCAGGCGCAATTCTTGCACCCCCAAGACTGATCAAGGTCACCTCCTCAATGTATTCTGGTGCCATCACCTGAATCGTATTTGAGGCCGGGTTGGGATAAAGTATCAGACTGACCGCACCCGAAGGTTCGAGTCCGGTGACCACGGGATTGGTGATCTTTACATCCGTATATAAACGGTATTGCCCGGGTAGCAATTCCTGTGAAAACGACAAACTGTTGATGGTCACCGAAGCACCACCGCCATAATAGTCATACCACGTGCCCGCATGTGGAAAGGCAACTGATGCTACCTGCTTCACCACATCAAAGTTGGCTACTACCACGGCATTCATCTGATCTGGTGTTGATGGTGATCCGTTATAGGGATTTCCCTTAATAGCAATCTGCTTCAGTAACGAGCCTCCATCAGAAAACGTGGCTGTCCCCTGTGTGAATAACGGATAAGTTCTGCGCAGACGAGTGAGGTCAGCAATGTGGGTATACAATCCTTTGCGCAAACCTTCTTGTTTATAGGTCCACTTCACCTGCTTGGCAGAGATGCGACATGAACTGTTGACGGACCCATCCGCACAGGTATTGATGCTAAAGTCGTAACCCAGCTCGCCAAACTGCCAGATCATCTTTGGGCCCGGAACTGTCAGAAAGAGTACATTCGCAGCTTCCATTCTCGACAATCCAATGGAAACATTCTTTGCTGTGTAATCCGGGGTTGAGTTACCGAACTGCACATTCTTGTACATGAGGCGTTCTTCATCGTGACTTTCCATATACCCCACAGCACCGGGTACACTCCAGCCGCGGTTGCCATAATAGATCCCTGAAAAATCGGAATTGGAGGCATAGCCCATGGTATTTTGATTATAGGATGAATTATGATTGGCCCACAACATCATTCCTTTACCCTCGCCCGACCGGTATTCAGCGAGCTCTTTTTCTTCAACGTTGTCCGCAAAATGCTCCAGGATAACATACGCATCAGGTGTATGCGACCATATCCTATTGGCCATCCGTTTCAGAATGGCAATGCGCGAAGCATCATAGGCACCCCAGGCACTGACATTGTCCGGATTGTTCTTTTGGGTGAAGCCTTTCGACAAATCATACCGGTACCCATCGATTCGATACTCGTGCAGCCAATAATAGTTGACAG
The DNA here is from genome assembly GCA_003504855.1 of Cytophagales bacterium. GTDB lineage: Bacteria > Bacteroidota > Bacteroidia > Cytophagales > Cyclobacteriaceae > ELB16-189. The sequence continues at coordinate 9,384 of DNZD01000232.1, read as the reverse complement.
AGTCCAGGTATTTCCTCGTGTATGCACTTTCGTGATTCATATCATAGAATACGCTAAATGGATGCGTGGCTTTCACATTAAACCATTTATTGTTGGCAGTCGGTGCCATCGCCGTGAAATCAAAATCCATCATCACGTACGGGTTTGGCAGATCGTGATGATTCATCACCAGGTCCATAATTACCGCTATACCCAGTTCGTGGCATTTGTCCACCAGGGCTTTAAATTGCTGACGCGGGCCGTAGTACTTGTCAGGTGCAAACATGAAAGTCGGGTTGTATCCCCAACTATCATTGCCATTGAATTCCGTAACCGGCATCAGCTCGATGGCATTTACACCCAACCGCTTGAGGTACGAAAGGGTGTCTGCCACCCGCTGGTACGTACGTGCATCGCTGCCCATGAAATCACGGATCAGTAACTCATAGATCACCAGCTTTTCTTTCGGGGGTTTTTGAAAGTTGTTGATCTTCCAGGCATACAATGTCTGGTTGGTTTGCAACACAGCCACCCGGTTGAAGTACCAACTATCCCGTAACGCCTTGGCCGGGTACGGTTTGAGGCCAGGATAAGAACCCGCTGGTATGCCTGCATCATCCGGATCGAGTACGCGATCGGCATAAGGATCCGCCATCAGTAACGACTCACCGACGAGGTATTGGAACCCATACTCCTGCCCTGGCGTAAGTCCGGTTACCTCCAGCCAGAAATGTTCACCATCGCGCTTCATCTGATTGGAGGCAGACACTTCCCAGTTACTAAAATCACCAATCACATAGACCGATGATTTGCCTGGTGCCCACAGACTCAGGGTTGCCTTGGTGGCATCCGAACTGTAATTGATGCCATCGACAATTCCAGTTGGACGTACCTGGTCCACCACCGCAGCACGAACGGTGTATGAAAACGACGTCGACTTGGTCTGACCAGCAGCAGTGGCATCACACGTGACTACCACCGTACCTGAAGATTCACTCACACTTCGCGTAAAACTGATTGACGTTGATTGGGCTGCTGACGATACAACGACACCGTTTACCTTGAGGGTGATATCGGCTGCAATACTGGTGTTGGCAGTGATCGGCAGGTTGTCGCCACTGTTAACAAATACAAACGGGCTAGTTGGCTGTGAAAAGATCAATGTCAGCCCTTGCGAAACATCAAAGAACCGGTCGTTGTCGGTTTGTTTATTGTCGGACCAGTTACGGCTCTTCAGTTTGATGCCGATTTTTGTGATCTGATTGGCCGGTTTGTTGAAGAACGTGGTTGGTGTGATGGTGATCTGATACTTATCAGGATTGGTGCTGATGCGGGTGCACTTTGCACCGTCCTGGGCTGAGGTTGCCGGGTTAACATTGGTAGGCGCATCAACATCGGCAGTGCCGGTGTTCTTCAGCCATGCCCAAAGGTATACCGGGTTCGAGGTATTGTTCCAGGCAAATCCAGCCAGGCTGGTTCCACTCACATCTACCGTAATGGTGACCGGCTTATCCGGCTGTGGAAGCACCGGATCGGTGGTGACAATTTGGGAAAGACCGACCGGCCCGGTTAACAGCAGGGCAGCGCCAAGTAGAAAATGCTTCATGTAGAGATCAGTTCGGATTGGATTCTGCCAGCACAAAACGACGCTGGAAGACGGGGCCTATCAGTAGTTTGTTTCGGAAGACTGCTGCCACCGAGGAGGCGGAGAGTTCACTTCCGTCGTTCATGTACACGGTAGTCTGAGCAAAGGAGCCATTTGGTTGACGGGTTAGTTTAATGACTTCGGAAGGTGATATTTTGCTTTCGTCCTTGGCATGTGACAGAAATTTCAGCAGTTGGGGGTGACATCCCACCCAGAGGTTTCCATTTTCATCAATATCAATGTTGTCCACCCCGGTGCCGGTTTCAATCTCGCGAGCCAGGGTGAGTGCACCGGATGATTTATCCCTGTTGAATACATATACCTTTCGGTCAGTGGTCGCCGCGAGGTAAACCTCGGAACCATCTTTGCTTACATTAATCCCATTGGCATACTTGATTCCCTCCACCGAAGTGATCACGGTCTTCTCACCATCAAAATAACCAACGTTCCCTGTACCAATAGTAGCCAGGTCCTTCAGCGAACGGACAGTACCCGGTCGCTCGGCGTGATCGTTAGTAAAATAAAACTGGCGGTCGCCTACTCCCACCACGTCATTGGGACTAATCATCAAGGAATCGGTAATGCGTTCCAGGTGATGCAGGGTATCATTGCGGTACTGAAATACTTCAATGAAATTACCGGAATCGCGGTGGTTCACCACAAACAACAACTTCTTGCCCTCCGGAGATTCATAGAATGATATGCCATGCGGATGAAAATCCGGTTGATCAAATCCATCTGTGAGATTGACAGGAACAGGCACCGAATCATTCAGGTTCAGGGCATAAATACCTCCTTTATGGGGTTCTTTCTTCAAAGCCCTTGCCCATCTGTCGTCGGAAGATAGAAATGCAATGCCGGTGGAATAGTCAATATCAATGTCTTCCACGCCAGCTATTCCTTCCATCACTTTAGTGGTACCGGAATACTGATTGGCGATAGTTTTGAAGGCACCGGAAAGGTAAACGGTTCGTAAAACAAACAAGACCACGAACAATAAAATGGTCAGCCAAAGGATGGTGGTGCGACGGGAACTCATACAAATGTGTTGCTTTTGAACAGCTTACAGTCAATAGCAGCCGAATGTCGAAAACAATGCCCTCCTTTCCAATAAATAGGGTATATTCATTTCAAATTCACCCCCATGAAAAAGGTTGTCCGCCGCAACCTGCTCGGACTGTCCGTTGTCCTTGTAGTATTTTTCGGAGCCATACCCGGCTATATCGATCAGAATAAGAACTCGGTCAGCACCGTTCCGCCCCATCCCAAACCTGTCTACTACGACTCCATTCCGTTTATTGCCGATTTGCATTGTGATGAATTGCTTTGGGACCGCGACTTACTCAAAGAGATTTCATATGGACACGTCGACCTGCCCCGGATGCAACGGGCCAACATGGCTTTCCAGGTATTCACGGTAGTCAGCAAAGTTCCTTTTGGCATTAACATCGAACAAAACGACAGCAATAGCGACCAGATTGCTTTACTCAGCTTCGTGCAGTTGCGTCCCCCCTCCAATTGGTTTAGTGTAAAGAAGCGTGCACTCCAACAATGCGAGAACCTCGCCGATTTTGCCGAAGCCTCTGAAGGCAAGCTGCGTGTCATCAAAAACCACGGTGATCTCGAACGATTCATGGCCGACCGGGCCAAAGACCACAGCATAACATCAGGTATGCTTGGTCTCGAAGGGGCCCAGCCACTGGAGGGCAATCTCGATAACCTTAAGACATTCTATGATGCAGGTGTACGATACATCGGCCTGGCTCATTTTTTCGACAATGAGTTTGCCGGTTCTGAACACGGTATGAAAAAAGGCGGACTTACATCGTTGGGAAAAGAACTCATTCAAAAGATGACGGACCTGCACATCACCATCGACCTCGCCCATGCCTCATCACAAACCATCGATGATGTGCTGGCAGTGCACAACGGACCGGTACTGGTATCCCATACCGGAGTGAAGGGCGTTTGTGATAATCAACGAAACCTATCCGACGCGCATTTGATTGCGATCGGTCAGCACCAGGGATTGGTCGGCATTGGTTTGTGGGAGACGGCCGTCTGTGGCACCGATGCAGCGGCGACAGCCAAAAGTATTCGTTATGTGGCCGACAAGATTGGGGTCGATAAAGTTGCTTTGGGTTCTGATTGGGATGGTGCATTCCGGATGCACTTCGACGTGACGGGTACACCACGTATTGTCGCCGAACTGGAAAAGCTAAAATTCACCAGGCCAGAGATTGAGATGATCATGGGTGGGAATGTGCGGGATTTTTTTCTGCGGAATTTGCCTGGAGAATAGGTGTTAGGGATTAGGCCTTAGGGAATAGGGATTATCATTCCTGAAGGTTCTTCGATTCGCCCAACCTGTCATAAGCAATCGCTTCTTGGTAGAAGAATTCCATTCTGAACCAGTCTGGCCCTTACATTAATTGTCATTAACGCAATGTACCATGGGCCCCTCCACATCATCCATATGGGTATCAATATTGAAATCAGGTATCGTGGTCGGCATATTGGATGCAATCGCTGCCATAGTCCACGCCTATCTCTTTAACGGCTCCACCCCGGATGCGGTCTTCCGCTATGTCGCCACAGGACTCTTCGGTAAAACGGCACTAAGCGGAGGATTGCCAACGGCCTTCGCCGGACTTGCGTTGCATTTCACCGTGGCCATCAGCTGGACTGCTCTATTCTACGTGCTGTATCCAAGAATAAAATTCCTTTCAACATCCATGCTCCTGTCAGGAATAGCATATGGCCTGTTCATTTGGTTGATGATGAATTTCGTTGTGGTTCCCTTGTCTCCTGTACTTGCCGGACCGATTCGGATCCGCCTTGCTACCCTTTTTATGATCGCCATTCATTTGTTCGTTATCGGAGTTCCTATTTCCTGGCTGACTTCGCGGTTTTTCAAGGGAGCTTGATTGTGAATACCACGAAACTCTTTGTGCTTTTTGCACTGTTCAGCACTTCCTGCGTAGCCTTTGGGCAAGAAGCTGTCTTTGAAGAAGGGGTCATCAGCACCGGTGATTATGAGTCACACCCCGCGTTCAGTGTTACCGGCGATACCTTGTACTTTCTAAAAATGGCACCCGACATAAGCACCTGGACAATATGCACCTCCATCCGTACAAACAACACATGGTCGAGTCCGGTGGTAGCACCATTTTCGGGGCGATTTCGCGACGGGGATCCGTTTATTACCCGGGATGGAAAAGAGTTTTATTTTGTCTCTAACCGATCATTTTCCGGTGACTCAACCAAAAGAGACCTGGATATCTGGCGCATGCGGAAGACTGCACAGGGATGGAGTCAACCTATGCGGCTTCCGGAGCCGATCAACTCAGCGGCAGATGAATATTATCCAACTCTGACCGACCAGGGTGTTTTGTATTTCTCCTCGGAACGAGGCGGGGGTGACGCCAACATTTACCGATCCGTTCCCCTTAACGACTCCTATTTCTCGGTGCACAAAATGGGCAATCAAATCAATTCGGAGTTTAATGAGTATGAACCCTTTATTGCCCACGATGAGTCTTATATGATTTTTATGTCCACCCGACCAAACGGCTTGACGCATGGCGACCTGTACTTTAGCCAGCGTATCAACGGGGTATGGCAAAAGGCCATCGTACTTCCTCCCCCCTTTAATTCGACCGGAACAGAATGGTCGCCCAGCGTTTCGAGAGATGGGAAGTTCGTATTCTTCGGTAGCACCCGCGGCAGGATATCCCATTCGGACCATGCCGAAACCATCGAAGAGCTAAACCAACGGATAAATTCAGCGGGCAATGGCCTAGGGGATATTTACCGGGTTGATTTCACGGTACTGAAGCAACTCATCAAACTATAATTATAACAAAGCTGAGCTATGGAGTTATCTATAACGACGGGCAGAAAACTCTATGCTATCTGCATGGCAGGCCTCGGAATTCAGCAACTGTTCTACCTGGATTTTCGTCCGGTATTTGCACCGGATTCATCGTGGCTGCCGGGACTGCCAATAGTTGCTGCCCTGTTCAGTTTCTGGTTAATTATTTCCGGATTCGCCATGTTCATCGAAAGAAGAGGAAAATCATTTGCGTTGATGCTCGGCACCGTATTCCTCCTGCTTTTTGCCGGCTACCATGTTCCGCATCTGCTATTCATTAATCCTTACGGCAGGATGTTCGGCGCCTGGGTGAATGCCCTCAAGGAACTTGCTTTGGCGGGGGGCGCTTTTGCATTTGCACAATCTTATGGTGAGGACAGTGACTTGGATGCACATTTCCTCTTTAACAAATTGTCTTCAATGGCTCCTTGGGGGAAGGTATTCTTCTCATGGGTCATGCTGTTGTTCGGCGTGACACATTTCGTTTACACCGACTTCGCCGCGAAACTTGTACCCGCCTGGATACCCGGCGCCTTTTTCTGGACCTACCTCTCCGGAATAGCGTTGATTGGTTCCGGTATGGCAATAATACTTACAATACGCGTTAAAGAAATTGGATTCCTGCTGGGTGTTATGATCTTTCTATGGTTTATCCTCCTACACCTGCCGCGCGCCATAGCTGATCCATGGGTCGATAAGGGAAATGAATTGACCAGTGCCTTTCAGGCGCTGGGGTTTAGCGGTATCGCATTAATTATATCCGGGCTGACCAAACAGGCCACTATCCCGAAAAATCAGCAAAACTAATTTCTGACGACTGACTCACCGGTCAACAAGGATTCCAGTTTATTGAAAGCACCGTTCCATCCAACCTGATAATCGTGTTTTGAATTCGCATTCAGTTTGCTGTGCTCCAATTCAATCTGGGTGTAGAGTCCGAATTGATTGAACTGGACTCTCACCTCAGATTCGCCCGGTTCACTCCGCCATTGCCAACTGAAACTCAGTTTTTTGTATTTAGCCACCACCCCATAGGTACCAAAACAGGTATGCTCTTTTTGATCTGAGTCCCTGAAGGTTACTTCAAATGTACCCTCCGGCCAAACATCCAGCCGGGCATGCTGCACCGTTCCGTTGGGATCTGATCCGAACCATTTCATCAATACTTCAGCCCTGGTCCAGCTCATCCACACCACCTCCAACGGAGCAGCAAAAGTTCGAATGATACGAACACTCGATCTGTTATCAATTTCCATGGTTCATACGTTAAATTGCCTCAAGTGATGATCCGTATGTTTATATACATGAAACCCCACTTCGGCAGGAGTCATCTTTCCAAAAAAAGGATGCTTGATTTCCGGGTTACTGGGTAGCCTGTGCTCCTGGAGAAGTTGAATCCAGCGTCGACGCTCTTTCTCAAAATCAATGGGCGCAGGTCCGGGTTTCAGGGCTTGGATGGTTGGATTGTTTTTCCTCATGGGCCGATCATCCTTCACTTCGTTTCTCAGCAACCACTTTCCCAGCAAGCGGCCAATCCACTGTCGCTCATAGGTTATTCTGCCCAGCATCATTTCTTCCCATAATACACAATGATGAACCATCTGAGCCACATTCATCTTGCCCCATGCAGAAGTGGAGTGTTCCGACAGTAAGTTGATTCGTTCAATCAATTCCTGCACTGTATCAGGGTCGTAAATAGTCTTCATGCCTTCAGATTAATTGAGCGAGTGAAAACCAATTGCCAGAATCATCATAAAATAGGGCTTCCATACCGTAAAACTCCTTCGTCGGCTTCTTTTTGAACCGCACACCCCTGGCCAAGAGTTCTTCATACGTTGCATGAATATCCTTGCACGTGAACACTCCACAACCAAAAGTTCCTTTGCTCACCAGGACCGTCATCGCCTGTACAGACTCGGGAGGAAGCAGCCCTCCTTCTGCCACGGGAAAAAGGTTGATTTCGAGTTCAGGCTGGTCTGGTGGCGTAACCGTCAACCACCGGGCATTGTTCCCCATGGGCACATCCAACTTGACCCTGAAGCCAAGTTTGTTGATGTAGAAATCAAAAGCACTGTCCTGGTTCAGGACGTAGACGCAGACATGAGTCATTCTGGTTATCATGGCATTTTCGTGAGTAGGTGATGCAAACATAGAGACATCCCAGGTCCGGCATTAATCCAAAATTGCTATTCTTCATCCAACCCATATTTCTGAAGAAAGCAACCTGGAACATAACGTAAGGGCGATTGTTCCAACAGACATCGCCTTCTCTGTCGCTCTTTCAGATAGACAGAAGGCGCTTTGCGGTTATATTGCTTAAATCTTCTGCTAAAGGAGCTCAACCCTTCCAACCCGACCGCATAACAGGCTTCTGACACGGACGAACCTCTTTCCATGAACTCCATAGCCTTAGTCACCCTGACCCGCATCAGGTATTGGTGAGGAGTAAGACCAAATACCAACTTGAACATTCTTAGAAAATGAAACCTGGAAAGACAAGAAGCTTCGGCCATGGCCTGCAGGTCAATGGGCGCGGCGTGTTGGGTCTCTATGTATAACTTCGCTCGCACCAATCGCCGGTACAGTTCTACATCATACCCTTCGGACAAACGTAAAGGCCTCCCAGGTTTACTCTCCTTATTCAAGCACTTCGGCATAAAATCCCAATTCGCGAACCGCTTCGATTATTTTGTCTGTGAAAACAGATGGCCCCACCGTTCTTAATATCCGGTCTCCGTCATCCAGCGCAAAGTTGAATCGGTGGACCGGAAATTTTCTCTGCAGCATGTTTACAATTTCACGGGCCTCTGCCGGATGGGAAACATTGGTTTTGAAAACTTCTACCAGCATATCCTGCTTATTGATTGATCTATTCATGTAGCTCCATCGCTTCGTTTTCAACGCCAATTTACCGCAAGCCCCACAGGAGGCCGAAACAAACTACCTAAACAGGTTTCTATATGACAAACTAGAGACTTCAGCGGATGAACGAGTCGGTACCATGGCGGTTCAACCCCGAAATTGTCAATGCGGTACCGCAATAGGCTAAGGCCAAACAGGTACTCGCGATTTCACTGTTCAGGTACTCAGGTGGGGACACCAAAATCCGGGGTATATGAAGGACGACAATCCAAATGAGAATCATCAAACTTAACAACATGGTTATTACCCTCAATTTGATCCGGAACAAAACAGATATTCCTGAACCCAATAAAGCAATCCCGGTGAAGTACGCCCAAAACAAACGAAAGGGAATCCATTTCGGCGTATAGGATTCAACACCGTGCACATATAAAAAATGGTTCAGCGCAAAAGATAAGATGGCTATTGAATAGAGGACCATCCCAACAGAAATCAATCGGGCCTTGACGCCAGGTGAATGAGTATTCTGGTCTTCTTTGACAAGGCCAGCTATCACAAGTGCGCCACCGGCAAGGGCAACTACTTTTAGCACATTCTCCCAGGTCAAAAAAGTTGATTTACCACTTCCCAATATCTCATACGGGATATGACCTATCAGGAGGATGAGTAGTAAAAGCGTACCGAGGACTATCGCACTTAGATAGGTTCTCCCGCCAAACAGAATCCCGACACCAGAAGCAATGAACAGGGCACCGACAACATAAACCCCAATCATAAACTCAGGCAACCATACACCCGTTGCCGGAACCAACATATACGGATAGACCCCGTAATACATGTTAAGTAAACCCAACGTGACTATGGCCAATGCATAAAACCATTTGCCGGTATTAATTGCGTGTCTCATCATATCGCTCCTGAATTCTGTAAAACAAGCTAGTCAATAAAATAACCCGCGGCTTATATTTTAGTCCTGCGGAATCACCACTTTTGTACAGCGCAATCAATCATTGATCGCCGCAAT
>DNZD01000283.1 GCA_003504855.1 Cytophagales bacterium | reverse complement strand
CGGCGCGGGAATGAAATAATACCCTGCGGTATCGACTTGAGCCAATAGATTTTGCGGAAGCCCGGTACCCACCACTACCTGATAATGCATCTTATCACCGGAGATGTCTTGTGGTGACACCACCGGATCGGTGGTTTTGTATTCGGCAGCATCTGGGGTGCGGAATATCCGGGCACCGGGTCTGGCCTTCATCACACTGTCCACCGAAGAACCTTGGTATCCCCTTGTCAACAAAATATCCTCATTGACGACAAGGTGAGTCCATCCAGGCTGCAACACCAGACCTGAGAGGCTGATCCATAACACAAGCATCGCGAACATCCGAAGCAGGCGATAGGCCATCTTCCGCTGATATTCCTTCCAGATAAAAAAAGAACAAGCCACCGTCATTACGGCAATTATCCATGTCGCGGCAATCGGTGCGTGGAATATGAGCGATAAACTATTCACGCTGGCGGTTGAGGGCGTTTAACAATTTTTGATTGAGTTGATGTGATTGCGTGGTTCTGGCTCCCGGCGTATCGGTCGGTGGGGGGAGAATCAGCCATAATCCTTTACGCACCGTCAAAAGTTCCTGTTGGGTTGCAGCACCAGCATCAGACAAGTTCTTCAGAACGCTCATCAGCGTGAGGTGTTTCCCGGGTTGCTCCAGGGCGATTGCGGCCACTTCGATTCCGGCTTTACGGAATACTTGTTGATCCGTAGTGGTGAGGGTAATCTTTTCAATTTCCATGAGACGCTCAGTTGTGTGCAGTGCTTCAGCAATGGCCGGGAGCGACTTCTGATCCTGAAGTAAGTATGGATTGACCGAATTTCTTATTTCTGCGAGGTCGCCGGTTAAGCGTCTATCTTCCTTGAGTGGAGGTGGATCAAATCCAGTACGGTGAACGTAGATTCTGGAGTCGTTGGAAATTTCTTTGAGGAGGTTGAGGATCTTATACTGGTACGGGAGTGATTTGGCGGGTTCGTAAAGCCGGAGTTGAAGTTCGGCATCCCACATCAGGGTAAGTGCTGCTTTAAGCTTCGCCTTCACGGATTGTATAAAGAAGGTCGCTTCTTCTTCGTTGTCGTGCGTGTGCATGAAGGCCTTCATCGGGTCTTCCTTGGCATTGGGATCGGTATTGCCGTGCTCATGTTCCTTCTCTGGTTGTTTCGCGACGAGGTTGTGTTCGTTGTTCGTGTCATGGGTATGTCCGAATTTTTTCACCGGGTCTTCTTCTTCCTCATCTGCGTGCTCGCCGGTCTCCACACCAATGCCCGCCTCTGCCTCTTCTCCCAAAAACTGACCATAGCGCAGACGCAATACCTTTTGATCATAGCCGAGTTCGTTGCTGGTGCTGTTAAATATCTGCCGGCTGATGGTTTTGCGATCGCGGAGCAGTTTCTCGGTATCGATAATAATCTGGCGCTGGCTGCGGAAGTATTCCGGCATCAGGTCAACGCCAAGTCCGGCATCGGCAGTCACTGCCTGCTGAGCTGTATCTTTCAAAGCAATGAAGAAAGTCTCTGTGCGGCTATAGTTAGGTCTGGGCTTATTGTCCAGGGACTGAACATAGAAGTACAATTCATCACCGGGCTCCAACCCCATCTTTGTCAGGTCGAAGGTGAGGGTCGCATGAACCAGTTTGCCTCGTATGGCGGTCGGTGAACTGAAGGTCAACCTTTCTTCCCTGAACTTAACCGACTCACCACTTCCTTTGCTTACGGTCGCAATCACATCACTTTGGACAAGACCATAGTCATCGGCGAGGGTGGCGTGAAACTGAATCATTTTGGAATCGTCGGCCGACAACTGCGTGAACTGTGACAGGTTGTCGATGGTGATCTTTGGTGCCTGATCCGGAATGGCCTTCAGTTCATAAAAGTCAGATGTATGGGCCCCCAGGTCATCCTTCCATTGCAATTGGTAGAAACCTGATCCCGTTCGCTCTCTACGGGTCTCAAAGCCTTGAGACGTTCCTTTCAGGGATGTTGTATCGCGACCGTCCCAAATGATTGCTGCCTGCTGAATGGGTTTGCTGAAGACCACCTTCCAATGCAGGGTACTGCCTTCTGGAAATTCTACATGCAGTGCTTGTGCTGTGAAGGATGCCAGTTGGGTATATGCCGGTGGAGCAATTGACAAGTTTGTATTCAACACCTTGGCGGGTATGGTATCTCTTTTTGTTGGTGAATCATCAGTTAAGTCCGTTGATGTCAATGGCTTTTGCTGACGATCAGGAATTAGTGTTACCGCAAAGAACAAGATCCCTGCCAGCGAGAGCAGTAAAGCTGCAACGGGAATACGGTGTGGGAGTTTGACTTGAGGGTAAATCAGATCCAGCGTAGCGACGGATTGCAGTCGCTGAATTTGTTGCAGAGTAGTCAGGTTTTTCGCGGGCTGAGTCAACAGGTCTGCACTATCTTTGAAGTCAGGATATTGTTGATTCAAATAGGCAGTGAGGTCCCGATTTGAGATGGTGAAAAGTTTTAGGTGTCGGGCAATGATTAGTACCGAAACAGCAAATACCGCGCACAAGCCCGCCAGCCAGACAGTCGTAATTTCTCCTTTGGCGAGTGAGCTGGTGAGCAGGGTAATGGCACCAGCCATCAAAATGGTTTCGGTCCATCGCAGCAGCAAGTAGCGACGACGCAAGGTATCCAGTTTGATATGGGCTTCTGTCGGGGTCATTGGTTCCGTTGATAAGCCACCATTCGTTCAGCGATGAGGAGCGCAATCAGAATAAGCCATAAGTAAAGTGTTGCCGGCTTTTCGATGTTTTGGATGGAATCTCCATGCTGTGGCGGGCCCCATAATATTTGATCGGGCATCATCCTTCGGTCATTTTGCTGTGCGATGGTCTGCCATCTTTTGGCAGGAATCATTAAGCCAGCTAATTGAATGATGAGGTTGTCGTGGATGGCAGTTTCCGGATTGAGTCTCTTGGTAAGTTCCCATTCATTGGGTCCCGCCTGCATTAATAAAGGTTGATTGGTGTGTTCTGCAAGCCGCAGAATACCCGCAGACTTGGCTAAGCCATCCGGTGTGCCGAGGGCGATACACCAGTCGTAGGTTTCATTGACTGATGACTTATCCTTGATTTCAAAAGTTACGGGCAGTGATTGCTCCAGTGTCGCCAGTGCTGTCCGGATGATGGTGGCATCGTATTGATAGCCAGCTTCATACAACAAAGCAACCGTAATGGTGGGTGGAATATCTCCTTTTTGTACCACGCCGGGCTGAAGTTGAGAGTTGAACCGGGTTTGGTCCGCCGAACTGTATCCGATTCGGGTGGCTATTGTATCAGGAGTGTGTTGCACTTGCGTCAGGATAAACTCAGTAGCAGGAGCAGGCACCCCAATCCAGCGGACATGCGGTGGCAGAACCTGAGCGGAGCCAGGAGATGAAAGAACTTTATTGTAAGAAAACACTACCACATTGCGCAGTGGCCTTACCTGAAGGTCATGTAGCAGTTCGGCATAGGATAAGATTTGGGTAGTGTCACCAGTTGTTTCTGTTGGAAATCCGGGCGTAAGACTATGAAGTTCGTAGCCTTGTTTCTGCAAGCTATCCAGCGCCTGCTTAATCATTGAGCTGTGCTCCAGGCCCGGTTCTGCCAGTACCCAATCCTGGTTGCCCGGTCTGGACCACTGTAGTCCAGCCAGCAGCAAGACCGACAAGATTACTATAAGGCTCCTCAAGGCGAGCAAGAGAATTTCATTAAGTCGTATGCCTTTGAATTGACGTGTGGAAGTCTCTTGAATGTGTCGAATGCTGCCGATGCGAATTACTTTGCCCTCTTTCCGGCTTAGCAGGTGGATGGCCCATGGAATGGCGAGGGCGGACAATGCCCAGAGCATGGAGGGATGGCTGAAGGAAATCATCTGCTCAGACTTTTTCTCACGGTCAGAAAATTTCTCAACACCCGGTCTACCGGCTCATCCAGGTAAACGAGGTGATAGGTGAGGTGTTTCTCCAGCATCCAGCTTTTGGTTTG
>DNZD01000049.1 GCA_003504855.1 Cytophagales bacterium | reverse complement strand
CATGCCGCCGGTGATCCGTGGAATGGACGCAGTGCCGTGGATGGTCTCGAAGCATTTACGGATGGGGTGAATATGTTGCGCGAACACGTGAGACCCACGGTGCGCATGCACTATGCCACGATTGCCGGAGGCGATGTACCCAATGTGGTACCTGAATATGCAAAGACCTGGATGTGGGTTCGCGACTCAAAGCGCGACGGAGTACAAACCGTTTTTGAAAGGGTTCAGGAAATTGCCAAAGGCGCAGCCATCATCGCAGGCGTGGAAAGCAAGTTGAGCGTAATCAGTGGCAACTACGAGATCATGGTCAACCATGTTGGGGCAGAAGCAGTTCAAAAGAATATTGAACAGCTCGGACCAATCTCCTACACAGACGAAGAGCAATCTTTCGCCAAAAAGATCCAGGAAACGAGCGGTTCACCGGTGATCGGATTGGACGGTAAGATATATCCCATGATCCCGACGGACGAAGATCCTTCCGGCGGATCAACTGACACGGGTGATATCAGCTGGGTGGTCCCTACCGTTCGGCTGCGCGTAACCACCGGAGCCAAGGGAGCACCCTGGCATTCGTGGGCTGAAGTGGCGTGCGCGGGAATGTCTATCGGACATAAAGGAATGGTGTATGCGGCAAAGGCATTGGCCATGACCATGGTCGATCTGTATGAACAGGAACCTTTGCGCAAAGCCGTACGCGATGAATTTGAGAAGACCAGAAATGGTCATGTGTTTAAGCCCTATATCCCGGAGGGCCCGCCACCGCTGCCGGAAGGAAACTAAAGAACATATGCTGCGTAGCCACCAACTCGTCAGGTTGATTAATCCATCATTGTACCCGACTGAATTGGTGGCTCATCTTTTCTGATCTCAAGGGAATAATCATACAAGTGACTGTACTACAAAGGAAGTACTTCAGTATTCTGGCACTTCGGGCGCTCAGTTTTCATATCTGCTTGGAATAGCTGTTAGCAATTGTGACGACTTCGGCGGGCAATTGTCTAAATTGAATATACATGAGACGCGCTCTCCTACTGGCTTTTTTCTTCTCAGTAGCCATCATCTGCCACGCGCAGGTGTCAGGAAGGGTAACTAATGCAAGATCGGGTAAGCCTATTCCGGAAGCGGAAGTATTTGTTCACCAGCGATCCGTTTCAATTCTATGCGATGCTGATGGGAGGTTCTCATTGAATGGTATTGATCCTGGATTTATCGATTTGATTGTATTCAAAAAAGGATTCCAACTTTTCAAATCATCCATGCGCCTGGACTCTGGCAAGGCGTACGCAGTTAACCTTGGATTGTCACCCGCCAGATTGAAAACAAGGGGTCAGGGAACCGAACAGCAGAGGACATTGATCATAAAAACCCTGGTTGGAGAAGGAAGGAAAGCGAACCTGACGAATCAGCAGTCCTTACAATTCGGTGTTACGCCTGAAGGGTGGATTGTGCATGCTGAGGAGCCTCTTCTGTTTCTTTTCCCGGAATTAGGTTATGAGGTTCGCTACTATCTGGAGGAAGGTGTTTACCGTTCCGATAAACTCAGCCTGACGGGTTATTATACGGTTATTGAACTACCAGCAACAGGCAGTGGTGAGCTAAAGAAACAATTAAAGTTTCGACACGAAGCGTACGTGGGCTCTCTCAGGCATTTCATGAAGTCCCTGGTTGCGGGTGTGAGTAGTAAGGACTATTCAATTCAAGGTGGTGAAGGGAGTATTTCGGTGACGAAGACATCTGTTGGCAACTACCGTAAAATTTCATTCGGTGATTCGGTTTCGGTCACCTATAGAAATGATTCGGATTTGAGAAAAATGAGCACATTGACCCGCAATGGGAGCATTCAAGTGAACCCATCAGGCATCCTGCTAAATAGTGCCAGCCTGAAGGTGCAGGGAAGCATGGCGTCTGAAGGTATTATTCAACTTCCTCCACTCGACTATTCGGATGAAACACATCCCAAGACTAATTTTGAAAATTACCTGGAGAAAGTTTATGTACAAACCGACAAGCCCTACTACTATCCCGGTGAACCATTGTGGTTCAAGGGATATATTAATTACGGAAACAAGGCATATCGGGATTCCCTGAGCAGGGTAGTTTATGTGGAATTGATTGCACCAGGGAAGATTATTGTATCCAAGGCTCTTAGAATTGACAGCGGCCTTTTTGTCGGAGAGCTTTTGATCCCGGATTCGTTACATGGAATGTACAGGCTGAGAGCGTACACCCAACTATCGAGGAACTTCGGTGATGACCAATTATTCCAAAAGGCAATTAATGTATTGCGGATTACTGAAAAGATTAATCCGGAGGAAGGAAGATTTGAAACGGTAGATGACCAGCAACTGGAAATTCAGTTATCCAAGCCCAGGTTCAAGCCCCGCGAAAAAATAACACTTAAAGCATTACTGCATTCGAATGGCACAATGCCAAACTTTGCAAATCTGTCGATGGCAGTGACTGACGCTGTTCAGGTTGTACCAGTAATGGAAGCAAGAAACATACTTTCAGAATATGCTATCATAAAGGACGTTAATCGTGAGGTTGATTTCACTTTTCCGGTTGAGTATGGTTGCGGATTCGCGGGACAATTTATGAATGACACCGGAAAGCCGGAGCGAACTAACCTGACAATCATTAAGGCAGATACCAGGGAAGTGTCCTTTGCTGAGACAAATGAACAAGGGGTTTTTAATCAAAGTGGGTTTATTTATTCGGATACGGCCACGTTTCTGATCAAATCGGACAAGGCAACAGGCAAACCATATGGGCAGATAAAACTCTTACCTAGGTTGGTTCCTGATTTGTCTCAACCTCAAGAAACATTGCCATTCAAAGTGATGGATATGAACGAGCCGCAACGCCTCATTTCGGAATACGAGGTTCCAAAAGACACGAAGCTCCTAAACGAAGTGGAAGTAAGGGCATCGAGAATAAGATCCGAGGAAACAAATAGCAAGGACTACAGAACGGCACGACCCTATGGTTCCCCTGACTATGTCCTGCAGGCCAAAGACATTAATACTTCTTACGGTAACCTGCTATATGCGATGCAGGGCAGGTTCCCGGGCCTTGTCGTACGGCTCACGGAAGACGGATGGAAGATATACACACAAAGATCAGTCGGGAACTCATTGATGTTTATGAAGCCAATACTGGTAATGATCAATGATGTTGCCATGTCGGGTGAGCCGGCCGATATCCTGTCAACCATCAATCCCAACACGGTTGAATCTATAGAAGTTACAACGAGAGTCAATGTGCTTTATGGATCATCAGGGCAAAGCGGGGTGATTTCGATCCACACCAAACAAGGCCTTAACCCGATCAAAGAAATTACCCCGGACTTTATCGAACTTAAAGTACCCGGTTATTCGCGCTCAAGATCATTTACGTATCCTCATTATGACGAAAAGGAAACAGATGCATCTAAGGCAGATTACCGGGCAACCATTTACTGGAATCCGCAAATAAACTGTTCATCCAGTAAATCAACGGAAATATCATTTTTTGCCGCAGACCTTTCGGGCAGGTATAAGGTCACTATCGAGGGAATAACCAATTCCGGAACTCCAATTCATGAAACCCTCTTCTTCGAAGTAGGAGAAAATTGATCTGTAGGAACACTTTACTTAGTCGTTATATAACGATGATTTGGTTTATATAAGGCAAACGACAGGGGGATAATCTGTGCATAAAAAAAGTTGTCCAGCAACAAACGTAACGCTCATCACAATTTCATAGCACAACGGGAATCGTTTCCTATCTTCGGTTCGTTTACAAAATCTACCATGAAAAAACTGCTGATAATACTCATCGCATTCCCCCTGATCGGTTTTGCACAGACGGTTCCAACTTTTGAGCAGGTCCTGTCTCTGCGGGGTGCTGGCTCGCCAGTGATTTCTCCCGATGGCAAGCTGGTTTTGTATAGTGTCACCACCACCGATTGGAACGATAACCGCTATGATACCGAATTGTGGATATCCAGGGATGGTGGCAAACCGAGTCAATTGACCAACACGGCCAAAGGCAATAGTTCAAATGCCGCATTTTCCCCGGATGGACAATGGATTGCTTTTCTCGCCGATCGCGGAAGCAAAACCCAAATTCATGTCATGCGCACGGATGGTGGCGAAGCCAGGGCAGTAACGAAAGAAGATGAACCCATCAGCGCATTTGAGTGGCATCCGTCAGGTAACAGTTTCATATTCCTGAAACCTGAGAAAGAAGACAAGGTTCGCAAGGAAGTGGAGAAGCGATATGGCGCATTTGAAACAGACGACAAAGAATTCACGCAATCGCACCTCTGGCAGATTGATTTTGTCAGGGACCAACTCGATCCTTCGGAACTTCCCTGCTATGAGTCTGTGGACTCGCTGCGGATCAAAACAGGGTGCATCATGTGGCCCAAAGCAAAAAAGCTCACCGATGGAAAATTTACGGTCAGCGGATTTGTTACCTCACCGGATGGCACCAAAGTAGCGTACAGCCATCAGCCCGATCCGCTCATCAATAGTTCAGTACACGCTGACATTTCCATGGTGGAACTGTCTACAGCCAAATCAACAG
This sequence comes from Cytophagales bacterium, assembly GCA_003504855.1. Lineage (GTDB taxonomy): Bacteria > Bacteroidota > Bacteroidia > Cytophagales > Cyclobacteriaceae > ELB16-189. Next base: position 4,197 of record DNZD01000049.1, on the reverse strand, counting down.
TCCTGGTGCAACAGCCTGGTCCCGATGGAATAGAAGATTGGTCCCCGGATTCAAAAGAACTTTTGTACACCTCGTCTGCCGGCGACACCAGCTCGTATTATTATCTCAATAACAAATTGTTCACCCTGCGGCTTGCAGATAAGTCTTCGCGGAGATTGGCAGCAGATTTTGATGAGAATATGGGCGGATTGAAATGGACCTCCTCCGGAATTTATTTTACGGCATGGAACAAAACCCACAGACCCTTGATGAAGTTGGATGCGGCAACCGGAAAGACGAGTGTATTTCTTCAGACACCAGAACAGATCTTCGGATTTTCAATTTCAAAGTCGGGAGATCAGATGGCTATTGCCGGAAGGAATGGCGATCAATTGAATGAGATATTTGTAACGACCACCACGAACCCCAAACCAAAAACCATCACGCGGATGACAGAGCAAACCGCCAATTGGAAGGTTGCGCAGAGTGAAGTTATTAGTTGGAAGAGCAAAGACGGAGCCGTGGTCGAGGGCGTATTGCACAAGCCCGCCAACTATGATCCAAAGAAAAAATATCCCCTGCTGGTTGTCATTCATGGTGGCCCGACTGGAATAGATACGCCCACCCCGGTTCCGGTGTATGTCTATCCCATCGTGCAATGGTTGAATAAAGGCTGTCTCGTGCTGCGACCAAACTACCGCGGATCTGCCGGGTATGGTGAAAAGTTCCGGTCGTTGAATGTGAAGAACCTTGGCGTTGGAGATGCGTGGGATGTATTGTCAGGCGTGGATTATCTGGATAAGCAAGGACTGATCGATAAGTCGAAGATGGGCTGCATGGGCTGGAGTCAGGGCGGATATATTTCTGCTTTCCTCACCACCACCAGCGATGCATTCAAGGCTATTTCGGTTGGAGCCGGCATTTCTGATTGGATGACCTATTATGTCAGCACAGACATTCATCCCTTCACGCGGCAATACCTGAAGTCAACCCCCTGGAGCGACGAAGGCATGTACAAGAAAACTTCGCCGATGACCTACATCAATCAGGCTAAAACACCTACGTTGATACAGCATGGTGAATTCGACCGACGGGTACCCATTGCGAATGCTTATCAGTTGCTGCAAGGACTACGCGACAGGGGTGTAAAAGCAGAGTTGGTGGTGTACAAAGGCTTTGGCCACGGTATCACCAAACCCAAAGAACGATTGGCTGCAACGTGGCATAACTGGCAATGGTTTAATAAATATGTATGGGGCGAGCAGGTTGAGCTACCGGTAAGCACCAAATAGGCGCCATCTGTTCCAATATTCCGTGAGCGGTCTTTTACAAGTTGATAATTACTTCAAACTTGAATACTCCTAACTGTCTATGCCATGAAAAAAATTCTATTCATTTTATTGTTGCTCCCGGGTTTGCTTGGCGCACAAACAAAACGACCCATTGTTGCTTCCGACCTGATGAAAATCGTCACCACCGCCGGCACCCAAATCTCACCCGATGGCAGTAAGGCGGTAACGGTGGTGGTCCGCAAGGCTGTTAAAAATGAAAACGAATATTACTATACACGCCACCTGTACCTGCTTGACCTGGTGGGAACCGCGGCCCCCGTTCAATTGACCTTTGGTGATAAGAACGATGGTCAGCCGACCTGGTCTCCTGATGGAAAGAGCATCGCCTTCGTACGCGCGGATGGCGAAAAGTCGCAAATATGGTTGTTGCCGATGAACGGCGGAGAAGCCCACGCGATTACCAAAGAAGAATATGGTGCCCGGGGCCCTGTTTGGTCTCCCGATGGAAAGAAAATCCTCTTTTCGGCAAGTATTCCGTTTTATGCCATCGCTGGCAAAACACCCTGGACCTATGAACGCCCGGGCAGGGCACAGGGTGACGAGCCCAACTTCAAGAACATGAAAGCCGATGAGAAGAAGAAGGTGACGACTTCGCCTGACGGTTCACTCGACGAAGTACGTGCCTGGCTGGCAAAGAACATGAGCGAGAGCAACCCACGCGTGCTTTTGCGCCAAAACCTGCAGGGCGAGCTGAACCTGCAACCCGACGAAGAGTTTAGCCATCTTTTTATTAAGACCGTTGGATCGGATGAGAAGGCGGTTCAGATTACCAGTGGCTTCCAGAATTTCTCTGGCGCGGAATGGTCGGCAGATGGCAAGACTATTCTCTGCCAATCACGCGCATATAAGGTTCATCCCGATCGTGAACGCGACAATGACCTGTGGTCCATCGATGTAGATTCAAAGACCGCCAGGGAATTTTTGACCATGCCGGGTTACAGCGTAAACAACCCAGGCTATTCTCCGGACGGCACACAGATTCTATTTTATGCGGTTCCCAATCAAAATCGCCATGCAACGCAAGTGCAGTTGGCTGTGGTGCCTGCTATCGGTGGCAAACCCACCGTGCTTACTGCCGCTTTTGATCGTGATGTATCCAATGCTATCTGGTCAGCCGACAGCAAATCGATTTATTTTGTGGCCCAGACAGAAGGCGATATTCCCCTGTATAGTATTCCTGCTAAGGGAGGTACTATCTCCAAGCTTATTGGCAATGACAGCGGGGTAAATGATTTTGATATGAAGGGTGATAAAATTGTTTATTCACTCACCGAAACAAAGAACCCCTGGGAACTTTATCTCTACAATACCAAGGACAAGAGCAATCGCGCTCTCACGCAGTTTAATGAAAGCTGGATGAAGGACCGTCAGGTAAGCACACCCAAAGAATATTGGATCACCCGCCCGGATGGATCAAAGGTCCAATACTGGGTGCAGGAACCAGTTGGGAAGAAGGACGGCATGAAATACCCGACCATACTTAATATACATGGCGGACCGACAGCCATGTGGGGCCCGGGGATTTTCTCCATGTGGCATGAATACCAATTGGAAAACAGCTGGGGATATGGATTGGTGTATTGCAATCCACGCGGCAGCGGTGGCTATGGGGACAAATTCAAGAAGGCCAACTTCAAAGATTGGGGTAACGGCCCCGCCTCAGATATCCTCAGTGCACTCGAAGATGCGTCATCCAAACACCCCTGGATTGATAAAGATCAACTGGTCGTGGAGGGAGGAAGTTATGCCGGATACATGGTGGCCTGGTTGGTCGGACACGATAATCGCTTCAAAGCCGCCAATGCACAACGCGGTGTCTATGATCTTACCACATTCCTGGGTGAAGGAAATGCATGGAGTCTGGTGCCCAATGATTTCGGCGGTTTCCCATGGGACAAGGAAATCCGCCCCTTGCTCGACAGTGAGTCGCCATACACCTATGTAGACAAGATCAATACACCATTGTTGATTATCCATGGTGATCAGGATTTGCGAACCGGTGTAATTCAATCGGAGATGCTGTACAAAAGCTTAAAGATCATGAACAAGCCTGTGGAATACATACGCTACCCGAAAGAAGGGCATGAGTTGACCCGCAGTGGAAACCCGGGCCGGATGATGGATCATATGTTGCGCGTTATTGAATTCTTTGAACGCTATGTTAAGCATCCGGAACCACCTCCGGCAACATTGAAATAGCACAAAAAAAACAGCGCGCCTTCGAAAGAGGCGCGCTGTCATTTATCTGCATACCTGATCAGGCAATCAGGCTCTTTTCAAGCATATACTCTGCAATTTGCACCGCATTGGTAGCAGCACCTTTGCGGAGGTTGTCAGCGACAATCCAAAGGTTAAGCGTTTTGGGTTGTGATTCATCACGGCGCAACCGACCGACAAACACCTCGTCTTTCCCATGCGAGTGAATCGGCATCGGATAGACGTTCTTCTTTACGTCATCAGTCACGATCACGCCAGGTGTGTTCTCAAGAATAGCCCGTACCTCAGTGAGGTCAAATTCTTTCTCAAACGCTGCGTTTACCGCCTCGGCATGCCCGCCAATAGTAGGAACACGCACGGTGGTGGCCGTTACACCAATGCTGTCATCACCAAGAATCTTGCGGGTTTCGTTCACCATTTTCATTTCCTCCTTGGTGTATCCATTATCAAGGAACACATCAATGTGGGGAAGCGTATTCATGTCGATGCGGTGCGGATATACCTTGTTGCCCTCAATGCCCTTGCGCTCGTCCATCATCTGCTGAACGGCGTCTTTACCGGTTCCTGTCACTGATTGATAGGTGGAGACCACAATGCGCTTGAGTTTGTAGCGCACATGAAGCGGGGCAAGCGCCATGACCATCTGGAT
>DNZD01000033.1 GCA_003504855.1 Cytophagales bacterium | reverse complement strand
CCAGACCAACTAAGCTTTATGAGTATTTGTCCGCAGGACTGCCCATGGTCATTGAAGGACACTGGCCCTGGGTCACAGAATTTACTTACTGTCAGCCATTTATTATAATCGATTACGACCACCCGGACATCCAGGCGTTGATGCTGCAATGGGATCAGGGGCATTTCTATCCGGTCCCGGCTAAAGACGTCACCTGGGCAGACGAAGCCGCGAAACTCCTCAAGGCGCTGGCAGGTTCAGAGGCTAAATAATTTTTTAGACAAGGCTAAATTATTGTACCTTTGCCGTCATGCTAAGTCTGGCGGAAGAAAACTACCTCAAGGCCATTTATCACCTGGCCTCCAACGGCGAATCGGTATTGACCAATGAGATTGCTGAGGCCATGCAAACCAAAGCGGCCTCGGTGACTGACATGCTAAAAAAGTTGTCTGCAAAGTCATTGATTCACTACCAACCTTACTATGGAGTTACCATCACGGCGCGGGGCAAGAACCAGGCGCTGACCGTAATCCGCAAACACCGGTTGTGGGAAACATTCCTCGTACAAAAACTCGGGTTTTCCTGGGATGAAGTGCATGAAGTGGCCGAGCAACTTGAGCACATCCAATCCAAACGGCTGATTGACAAACTGGATGAATACCTGGGGCACCCTACCGTTGATCCCCATGGTGATCCCATCCCTGATGAAGAAGGAAGAATCAAAACACTGCCGCTGGTGGCCATCGAAGTAGCGAAACCCGGAAGCAAGGGAACCATCACTTCAGTGAAGGATTCTGATCCGGAGTTATTAAAGTACCTGCAGAAAATCGGCGCTACTCCGGGCAAGAAAGTCATTGTGGTCAGCCGCGAGGCGTATGATGGATCGGTTGAAATCTTATTGGACAAAAAAACAATTTTCATTTCTAAAGAAGTATCACAGAATATTTTGTTGAGTATCTGATATGAATCCGGACGCACTGTCTCAAAAATCCCTCAGCGAAGTCAATGCCTCCATTGACTCTACCAACCGCACCGGTTGGCGAAAGCTGTTGGCCTTTCTTGGACCTGCCTACCTGGTGAGTGTGGGGTATATGGACCCCGGCAACTGGGCTACCGATATCGCTGGCGGAAGCAAATTTGGTTATTCGTTGATTTGGGTCCTGTTAATGTCCAACATCATGGCGTTGTTGTTACAAAGCCTGAGCGCTCGCTTAGGCATCGTACGACAACTTGATCTCGCCCAGGCTTCACGCAGTACGTACCATCCTGCCATTAATTTCTCCTTGTGGCTCCTGGCAGAGATTGCCATCGCCGCCTGCGACCTGGCTGAAGTGCTGGGCATGGCCATCGGACTAAAACTGCTCTTTGGCTTGCCACTGGTGTGGGGCGTTACCATTACAGTGCTCGACACGCTCCTGCTGCTGGTGTTACAAAGCTATGGCATGCGCAAGATCGAACTCTTCATCATCAGCCTGGTAGCCATCATTGGCACTTCGTTTCTGGCGGAAATGATCTTTGCTAAACCTGCCCTTGACGAACTGGCCCTGGGATTTATTCCCTCCCTGCCCGGTGATGAAGCATTGTATATCGCCATTGGTATCATCGGCGCCACCGTGATGCCCCACAACCTGTACCTGCACTCTTCGCTGGTGCAAACACGTCGAATCGACCAGTCCGAGAAAGGCATTCGCTCTGCCCTGCGGTATAACTTTCTGGATTCGAGCATCGCACTCAACGCTGCGTTCTTTGTGAATGCAGCCATTCTTATCCTCGCCGCCTCTACTTTTTACAAAGCAGGCATGTATGAAGTGCAGGACATTGAAGGTGCCTATCAGTTTCTTACCCCATTGCTGGGGAACAAGTGGGCCTCTATCCTCTTCGGTGTGGCACTGATCGCAGCAGGACAGAGTTCAACCATTACGGGTACACTTGCCGGGCAGATTGTCATGGAAGGCTATCTTAACCTTCGCATCGCTGCGTGGTTAAGACGACTAATCACACGCGTGATCGCCATCATCCCCGCGTATTGCGTTATTCTTTTTTATGGAGAAAGCGAGACGGGTGCACTTTTGGTATTGAGTCAGGTAGTACTCAGCCTGCAATTGGGCTTTGCCATCATACCATTGATTCACTTCACCAGCGACAAGGAGAAGATGGGTGTGTTTGTCATCCCTGCGTGGGTTAGGATCAGTGCATGGGTCATTGCCACGGTCATTATTGGTCTCAATGTCAAGCTCGTGATCAACGAGATCACCGGATGGATGGAAGCTGCCGGTGCAAATGCCTGGATCGTTTGGTGCACTGCCGTACCCGTAGTGATCGCAGCGGGGCTATTGCTCCTCTACATCATCTTCAAGCCATGGCTGGAGCGTGCCAAGGAGAAACAGGCCACCATGCCCCATGGATCTGCGACGGTACTCACCGATCTTGAAAAGCCTATTTATACCTACATCGCCATATGCATTGACTTCAGTGGGATTGATGCACTTGCCATACGGAGCGCGGTAGCCCAGGGCGGGAAAGAAGCACGCTATGTGCTTATCCACGTGGTGGAAACTGCTGGCGCCATGATTTACGGCAGTGAGATAGCGGACCGCGAGTCTACAGAAGATGAAGTGGCGCTGCACCAATACGTGCAGCAATTGCAAGAAATGGGATACACCGCTGAGATCAAGATTGGCTTCGGCAATCCGCGTCGGGTGATACCGGTGATGGTGAAGGATTTTGGTGCTGACCTCCTGGTGATGGGCGCTCATGGCCACCGCTTTTTCAAAGACCTGATCTTCGGCACCACATTGGACACTGTCCGACACCGCGTTAACGTGCCGGTATTGATTGTGCGTGATCCGAAAGTGTGATGAACTTGCGAACGCCAGATCCAGTCATTGTTGCACCTGCCACGCCGCCAGGAGTCAGTGCCCTGGCTGTGATTCGTTTGTCGGGCCAAGGGTCGA
>DNZD01000325.1 GCA_003504855.1 Cytophagales bacterium | reverse complement strand
CTCGAAGATCATGCAGGAGCGGGTGAAGAAGAATCCAAATATTGAAATCCTCTGGAACACAGAGACCGAAGAGATCCTTGGTAAGGACGATGTAGAAGGAGCCAGGGTCATCAACCGCAAGACTGGCGAGCGCCGGGAGATTGCCATCAAGGGATTCTTTGTGGCCATCGGTCATCAACCCAACACCGGCATCTTCAAAGGTCAGCTCGATATGGATGAAACCGGCTACATCCTCGTGAAGCCCGGTTCTACCCGCACGAATATTGAAGGCGTGTTTGCCGTGGGCGACGCCGCCGATCATGTATACCGACAGGCAGTAACTGCCGCGGGTACAGGTTGTATGGGCGCCCTTGATGCAGAGCGCTTCCTGGCTGCCCGTGAGGCTGAACATTCAATGGCATGAAACTCGATATCCTCGTTTTTGGCGCACACCCGGATGATGCTGAACTCGGCTGCGGTGGCACCATAGCCCTGCATGTCAAGGCAGGCCACAAGGTAGGCGTGGTAGATCTCACCCGGGGAGAACTCGGTACCAGGGGTACCGTTCAAACCCGTGATGCTGAAGCCGCCGAGGCCTCGCGTGTGCTTGGCTTGTCGGTACGCGATAACCTTAATCTGCCGGATGGATTCTTTGAGAACGCCAGGGCCCATGAACTTGAGATTGTAAAAGCCGTCCGCAAGTATCAGCCAACCATTGTGTTGGCAAATGCCCGTTATGACCGGCATCCGGACCATGGCCGTGGATCAGACCTGGCGTATGAAGGCTGCTTTCTCGCTGGTCTTGCCAAAATTGAGACACACCAGGATGGCGTTGCACAGAAGGCATGGCGCCCAAAAGCGATGTACCATTATGTACAGAGCCAGTTTATTATGCCGGATTTTGTCGTTGATATATCAGATACCTGGGAAACAAAGATTGCATCCATCCGCGCTTACCGGTCACAGTTTTTTGATCCCAACAGCAAGGAGCCTGAGACCTACATCAGCAATCCGGCCTTTCTCAAGATGGTTGAGGCTCGTTCTATTGAATTGGGCCACGGCATTGGTGTGAAACATGGTGAGAGTTTCACCACGCGTAGTTGGATCGGCGTAAAGTCGCTGATGGATATTTTCTAAGGCGCCAGCCGGCTGATCTTCCAGGTGGTATCTGCCTTAGAATACACGATTCGGTCATGGAGCCGGCTTGGGCGGCCTTGCCAGAATTCAATCATGAATGGATCTACACGGTAGCCGCCCCATTGTTTGGGCTTGGGCAGTAAAGTTTGTCCTTTAAACCTTTCTTCAATCTCTTTCACCCGCTTCTCGAGCAGGCTGCGATCGGCAATCACCGCACTCTGTGGTGAGGACCACGCGCCGACCTGGCTTTGTCTGGGCCGGCTTTGAAAATACTGCAGCGACTGGTCTTCACTCACGCGTTCAGCCACCCCTTCGATACGGACTTGACGCTCCAGCTGAGGCCAGAAAAACGTCAGGGCACAGGCCGGATTCTCGTCCAGTTCTTTGCCTTTATGGCTTTGATAATTGGAGTAAAATACAAACCCGCCTTTCTCAACCCCCTTCAATAGTACAATTCTGGAAGAGGGTTTGTTGCCCGCAGAGACCGTGGCCAGGTTCATGGCATTTGCTTCCGGCAGCTCGGCCTTCATGGCTTCAGCAAACCATTTCTCGAATTGAGCGATCGGATCTGTTAATACAGACGTAACATCAAGGGTGGCCCGGGTGTATTCGGAACGGAGGTCAGCAATCGATAGCATAACTGGTAGTTGTTCCCCAAAGATCGTGACTTTATACGACCGTTCGGCGTAAATTTTGCAGTTTCACTTGGAGGTATTGCGAATCATTGGTTTATTCGGAGGTCCATGGATTACTTCAAATACAGAAACAAACTGAAGCCACAGAAGGGGAGACTGTTGATATCAGAACCCTTCCTGCCCGACCCTAATTTCGAGCGGACTATCATCCTGTTGTGTGAGAACAACGATGAGGGATCATTTGGTTTTGTGCTGAATAAGCCGTCTCTGGCCAACGTTTCGGATGTCATGGAAGACATCCGTAATTATGATTTTCCGGCCATGGTGGGTGGTCCCGTACAACAGGATACCCTTCACTACCTGCACCGGCACAGCGCCTTGGAAGACGCGGTGGAAGTGTCACCTGGTATTTTCTGGGGTGGCAATTTTGAACAGGTACTTTTTTTAATGGAAACCGGCTTGCTGGCACATGAGGACATCAAGTTCTTTTTGGGTTACAGCGGTTGGAGCAGTGGGCAGTTGGAAACCGAATTGGAGGAGAATTCATGGATTGTGAGCGATTTGACAAGCCCTGAATTGGTGTTTGACACCACTCCGGATGCGATGTGGAAGAAGACCCTCACCATCATGGGGGGACGTTTTTCCGTTTATTCGAATTATCCCAAAGACCCGCGATTGAATTAAAGAAAACCTCTACTTTTGGGGAATAGGGAAAGGGTTTTCCCTGGTATGTTATAACGTCGAATACGAGGATGGAATCGAACGAAGAATTGGTGACGATGAAACCGGAGAGTGAGGGAGTCGATCCTGCAACGTCGGCGAACGGTGCCTTGGTGGAAATAGAAGAAGCCCTGACCCAGGACTTTTCCAATTTTACCAAGCAAGATTATGTTGATCTGCTGAAAGACCTGGCCCACCAGAATGATCATCGCAAGACGGAGGCGGTGTTGCGCGAGATCAAATCGCGATACGATGAACTGCTTGACAAAGAGCGCCAGGAAGCCCTGAAGAAATTTGTCGATGAAGGTGGCGCTGTGGATGACTTCTCATTCCGCGGCAGCGAACTGGACAATACCTTTGATGCGAACTATAAACTCCTCCGTGACCGTCGCGCCGAGTTTGCCCGCACCCAGGAAGAACAGAAGAATCAGAATTTCGAAAAGAAAAATCACCTGCTGGAGGAACTTCGGGCGCTGGTGGATGGAGAAGACAACAAACACAGTTTCGAAAAATTCAAGGAGATACAACAGCGTTGGAAGGCCATCGGTGCGGTCCCCATGGCACAGGTACGTCCGTTGTGGGCCAGCTACCACGCTTTGGTAGATCGCTTTTACGACAACCGGAACATTTACTTCGAGTTGAAGGAGCTGGACCGGAAGAAGAACCTTGCCGCGAAGACTGAATTGTGCGTGCGTGCCGAGAAATTAGCCGACGTAACGAAGATCGGTGAGGCCATCCGTGAACTCAACGAGTTACACGAAGAATACAAACATATCGGCCCTGTGTCCCGTGAGGACCAGGAACCCCTTTGGGAACGTTTCAAGAAGGCATCCGATGCCGTATATGCGCGCCGGGATGAATACATTGGTAAACTTCAGCAGGAGTTCACCAATAATCTTGCACTCAAGCAGCAGGTCATTGCAGAGATAGCCGAGTTTACCACCTTTCAGTCAGACCGGATCAAGGAGTGGAACCAGAAGACCACCCAGATCATGGCCTTGCAGAAGAAGTGGGAGGCCATAGGCGCTGTACCGCGTGCAAAGACCAAAGACATCAACAAGCAATTCTGGTCTGCCTTCAAGATTTTCTTTAGCAACAAGAGCGGTTTCTTCAAGAAGTTGGATGAGTCGCGTCAGCAGAATCTCGCCTTGAAGAAAGAGTTGGTGGCGCAGGCGGAGGCAATCAAAGACAATACAACCGATTGGGAAAAGACGGCCAACACCCTGAAGGCCTTGCAGGTAAAATGGAAGGAGATTGGGCCTGTACCCGACAAAGTGCGGGAGAGTGTATTTCAGGAGTTCAAGGCAGCCTGTGATCATTTCTTTGGTCAGCGGCGTGCTACCCTGGATGCTGCCGACAAAGAGCAGCAGGAAAACCTGACGAAGAAGGAAGCGATCTGCAGTGAGTTGGAACGAATGGTGAATGAGAAGACCGGCACCTTGGGGCAATTGAAAGAGATGCAGCGCAGTTTTCATGCCATTGGTTTTGTGCCCCGCACGGCCATGAACGGCATCAAGAACCGATTCAATACCGCCACTGAGAAACTGATGACTTCATTGTCCGAGGTGAGTCAGGAGGAGAAGGACAAGGCCATGCTGGAGATCCAGTTGGAGAACATGAAGACCGACCCGGATGCCAGCCACAAGTTGCATGTCCGTGAGCAGACCTTGCGCAAGCAGATCACCAAGGCAGAGAATGATTTGGCTACGTTGAAGAACAACCTGGAATTCTTTGCCCGTTCGAAGGGTAAGAATGCCGAGGATTTGCGGGCGGACGTGAACCAGAAGATCGAAGCGGCTGCTGCGGAGTTGGCTAAGTTGAAAAGTCAGCTAAAAGTGCTTCGATCGGCCCAGTAGGCCTTGTAAAACCCGGTACTTCCCTTATTTTTGCGCCTCGCTTCGCCGGATTGGCCTAATAACCCGGCACTGTTCTTTACATTGGGCTATGTCTTTCCGGTTTCCTGGGTCCCCCAAGACCTAATCCCTAAGACCTAATCCCTAATTATTTCCGCCTCCTTAGCTCAGCTGGTAGAGCAACTGACTTGTAATCA